>JAESSC010000023.1 GCA_016764285.1 Pelagibacteraceae bacterium | reverse complement strand
TCAAAAAAATCCTATTTACAAAAACATCCTTCCACCATTAAGATTACTTAATGAAAAAGACAAAATTAAACTATTTAGTGAACTAGGAAAATTAAATTTTAATATTGCGGCTTGAATTATGTTATTGGCAAAGTTGTTATCTAAAATATTTAGTAAAAAAAATGGAATTATTTTAATTGATTCCGAAGGACAGAAGTACATTTGTGGTACGCCGAATTTAAACAATCCATTAACACTAAAATTGTTAAAAAAAGAATTGAATTGGAAATTAGTATTAAATCCAGATTTAAATTTTCCTGAAGCATATATGCGAGGTGAGATCGAGTTTGAGAATGGTTCGTTACTTGATTTCTTGAATATGACTTTTGAAAATATTGGTCATGGAGAAATTAATATTTCTGGATATATTGTTAAAAAAATATTGCATGCTTGGAGATTTATTACTAATTACAATTTACCAGGCAGGTCTAAATTCAATGCGCAATCGCATTATGATATAGGAGGAGCAAAAGGAGAAAGTCTTTACGATTTATTTCTAGATAAAAAACATCGTCAGTATTCATGTGCATATTTTAAAAAAGATGACGAAAGTTTAGAAGATGCTCAACAAAATAAATTAAATCATATAATTCGTAAATTAGATATTAAGTCTGGTCAGCGCGTCTTGGATATCGGTTGTGGCTGGGGAGGAATGGTTTACGAAATAGCAAGACAAAGTCAATGCGAAGTTACAGGAATATCTTTAAGCAAAAACCAAATCGAGTACTGCAAAAGAAAAGCAAAAGAATTAAAACTGGACAATCAAGTAAGTTTTGAACTTTGTGATTATCGTCAAGTGAAAGATCAGTTTGATAGAGTAGTAACGGTGGGATTTATGGAACATCTGGGTCGAAAATTTCATAAAACTTTTTTCAAAACGTTGAATAAATTAATGACTGATAATGGTATAGCGTTATGCCATACGATAGGCTCTATTAATCCACCAGGTCCCGTTCAGCCTTTTATTCAAAAACATATTTTTAAAGGAGGAGTTGTACCCTCTTTATCAGCATTAATAAAACCAATAGAATCAAGCGGTTTAATTTTAGGAGACATAGAATTTATAATTAAACACTATGATAAGACTTTGAAAATTTGGTTAGAAAGATTTCTAAAAAATAAAGAAAAGGTAAAATTTTTGTACAACAAAGAGTTTGTACGAATGTGGGAATTTTATCTTGCTAGTTGTTCGGCAGCTTTTAAATTTCGTGANCTCGTTGTGTTCCAATTACAAATAATAAAAAATTTTAGTGCACTTCCAAGCAATAGAAGAGATTATATATATAGCAATAACTAATTGTTATATATATTAGGTAGAATCATTTCTCATGAANAAGAAAAATAAAAAAAAAANTAGGAAAAGATCACGTAAACTAAAAAAAAGAAANAAACACAAGTTAAGAAAAAAAATTAAGCATATTAAGATTATAAAAAAAACAAAAAAATCAAGAAAAATCAAGAAAAAATCTCGTAAATCAAGAAAAAGAAAAAAGCTTAAGATAAGAAAAAAAGTTAAGCGTATTAAAATTACAAAGAAGANAAAAAGTCTTAGAATTAATAAGCAATTAGCNCAACTTCAAAAACTAAACTTTCAAAAAGTGNTAAATTTTATTCTTCAACCATTCTTTAAAATTTATGAAGATTTTAAAGAGAAACGAAAAATAAAAATATTAAAACAAATTAACTTTGAANGAAAAAAAAAAGAACGACAAATTAAAGAAGAGGNGAGATTAAGAAAGCAAATGAAAGAGTATGAGTTTCAGGATGAAGTAAGAATTGCCAGGATGCGTTCCCATGATTTAAAAAGGTTTATCAGGGAAGAACAGGCAATTTTAAGACGAGAACAGGCCGACAAACGACGTCGTTTCTTAGAAGAAATTAANTTAGATAAAAAAATTAAATTATTGAGGGAAAGAGAGTTCAAACAAATAAAACACTTGGAAAGAGTCGCTTTGCAAGAGGAACGTGAAGATTATCGTCCAGTATTGGAACGTCTCGAAAAAATTAAAGAAAAATATCGGTTAATTAGGGAACAAAAAATTCGTGAAAGAGTACAATCCCTAGGACTAGAAGTTTTGGAATCTGATTCAAAAGAAGATTTGCTTCAAAAACAAAAGGCTTACGAAGAACATAGGCAGAAAATTGAACTTGTTCTTGAGTCTTTTTATCGTTCAGCTAACTCTTTAGTTTTTCAGTTGAACAAAAGATACATTCCTAAGCATAAATCAATCTTACGCGTAATTGATAGACGTTATGAAGATTCGAGTTGCTTTATTCGTTACGACGATGAAACNGACGATGACTGGATAATTTTAATTTATTTGGAAGATTCTAACCCAGAGAAAGAAACCATTGTTGTTGAAGACAAAACGAACCCTGAGAAATTTGTAACTAAAACATTCCNGACAAGAGAAATTTTTACATATTCAGATTATCTTGTGGATCAAATGACCTCTCATATTGACCGCGAACGACAAANAAAAGCTAGTTGATAAATTTTTTTATGTCTTTAACAAAAAGCATTAGTCAGTTTATTGATAACACCCTNNTTGATTTGGGNAGACAGTTNCGNTGGTCTTANCTTCCNCCGCTTATGATTTATGTTGCAGCTGGNATTTCGGGATTAACCGGAATTGTTGGTGTTTTTTTTATAAAAGATTATCTTAATTTATCGGCGGCATTTCTGGTAGGACTAGGATTTTGGGCAGGAATTCCCTGGGCGTTAAAAATGCCTTTAGGACATCTTGTTGATTTAATTTGGTCGAGAAAAAATTATCTCGTTTTTGTTGGAGCTGGGATTATCGCGCTGAGCGTAATTATTATGTATGGCCTCATTATCCATACAGAGACCATGGCATCTATTCTAAAAGTTGAAACATGGTTTATCGTGAGTGCATTGCTTGCGCCAGTTGGTTACGTTACGCAGGACGTTGTAGCTGATGCCATGACGGTCGAGGCAATACCAAGTACGGATGATCAAGGGATTCAATACTCTACTCAACAAATAAAGATTATGCATACGACGATGCAAACTCTAGGCCGATTTGCGATTATCGGCGGGTTTTTTTTAGTGGCGCTGGTTAATGTTGTTATGTTTGCGGGCGTTAGCGCTTTAAGTGAAGCAGAAAAAATTGAAATATACGGCAGAATTTATCTTTACGCTTTAATCATTCCAATTGTTTCAGTCTCGG
>JAESSC010000022.1 GCA_016764285.1 Pelagibacteraceae bacterium | reverse complement strand
TACATTATATTCTTTTACAAAATTATTTAATAAAATTCGAATAGGTATAGAATGGTTTTTGTTTAAAAAGGGGCCATGCTCACATTCATTTTTAGAAGCTGGTGGTTTTGCAAAATCATCTAATGAGCAAAAAATTTCAAACATACAATTTCATTTTTTCCCGTCTTTTGTAATAGATCATGGTTTGATTGATCCAAGTTCTCATGGATATCAACTACACGCTAGCCCCAATCACCCAAAAAGTAGAGGNTCNNTAACTTTAAGTTCATCAAATCCTTATGANTATCCNAAAATATTGTTTAATTANTTNNAACATGAAGATGATTTAAAACAAACAAGAGAATGTATTNATGTNGCAAGAAAAATATTNTCNCAAGNATCTTTAAAANCATATTCNGGAAAAGAAGTAGGTCCNGGTATTGAAGCTCAATCTGATGAACAGTTAAATGAATACATTAGATCAAAAGCTGAAACTGCTTATCATCCATGTGGTACTTTAAAAATGGGGGTAGATAAAATGGCTGTAGTNGANGAAAATNTAANAATTCATGGACTACAAAATATTAGAGTAATTGATGCTTCTGTGATGCCTGAAATTCCTAGTGCTAATTTAAATGCACCGACTCTCATGATTGCAGAAAAAGGTTCAGATATAATTAATTCTTCAAATTAAAGCTTATAAGTGAAATTATCTCAAACATAATTGATGCAGCCACCATTGATGTAATATTATTTGGCTGATCTTTTGTTGGAATTAAGCAGGCAACATCTCCACCGATAATATTTCTACCCTTAAGACTTTGTAANAGTTTTCTNGCCTCATCTATAGANAATCCNTTAAAAGCTGGTTCTAAATTTGCCGCTGCTGGTGCTACAGAAGAGTCCAAACAATCTAAATCAAAAGTAACATATATTGGTTTATCATCCAATCTGCTTAAAATCATTTCTGAACTTTTTTTTTGTCCAATTTTTTGAAATTCGTTCATAGTTATTACTTGATACCCAAGTTCATAACTTGGCTTNAACCAGTCTAAAGTTCTAGGATTTCCTCTAATGCCAATTTGNGTACTCNTTTTAGCATCAACATTNCCTTGATGTACAAGATAAGAAGCCCAATGAGCTGCTGATTTTTTTGCACCNAAAAAATGATCTANATTTTCATAACAATCTGTGTGAGCATCAAAATGCACNAGGCTAACTTTATTACCTTTTGTTAGCTTAGAGTTTTTTTTTGCTAAACTTTGAACAATACCTCCAGTAATAGAATGATCTCCACCAATTGACACTACGGGTTTATTTGCGTCACCAATTTGATCATAAAAACTAGAAATTCTCTCTATACATTTTTCATTATTATTTGCTTCTGGAAGTGGNACATCTCCTAAATCGTGAATTTTATTTTGTTNCCANGGGTTAATNCCAAACTCAAGATGNACNCTTCTTAANCCTGCTGATATGTGCCTTACAGCTCTGGGACCNAANTGNTGATCNCGCTCAGTTGTACCNTTACCTGTNCTATGNGGAACACCTACNAGGGCAATATCACAGTTTTTTGNGTCAGGATCATTTTTACATCTAAACAATGTAGGAATNCCCCACCAATACATCGTCTCCATCATGACTTGATCTTCTTTTGAAAGCATTNANTTTATCTTACACCAATAACAAATATAAAGAAGACAAAAAATTTGATANAGGTNCCGCANATAATNATGANAAATAATAATCCAAAGGGCATTCTTCTTATCTTCATTGGGATGTTTATTGTTTCCTTTCAAGATGCAACGTTTAAATATATTTATAGCAGTGTATCTTTGTATGAAGTTTATTTAATTAGAACATTGATAAGTTTTATAATTATTGTTTGTTATTTAAAAATAACAAACAAACCAATTATTTTTTCTACTCATTATCCCCTACTTACAATTATCCGTGTAATTCTTTTCTTTTTTGGATTTAGNTCTTTTTATATTGCAATAACTATAATGCCTTTGGCAACGGCTACNGCCTTGTTTTTTGCTAGTCCTTTTTTAATGACANTTTTTGCAATATTTATTTTAAAAGAAAAAGTTGGGCTTCGAAGATGGTTNGCTGTGATNATTGGCTTTGTNGGAGTCTANNTAATATTAAACCCTGACTTTAACAATTTTAATTATCTTAGTTTAACNCCAGTTTTATGTGCATTTTGTTATGCNTTATCAATGATAATTTTAAAAAAAACATCTGATAAAGATGATGTTTATTCACAAATGTTTCATTTTTATATTCTAGCAATAGTAATCAGTATAATATTTTATTTTTATATGGGTGATGGTAAATTCAACAATATTGATCACCCNGCTTCTCAATTTATTTTTCGAAAATGGTTTGATAATTTAGAATTCAGTTTGCCGTATATGATTTTTATAGGTGTGGTTGGAGCTTCTGCATTTCTTTGTTTATTCACGGCATATCGAATTGCCTCTCCCGCTGTTATATCACCATTCGAGTATTCAATATTANTATGGGCTTCATTGAATGGATGGCTTTTCTTTGATGAAATTCCTGATGTTAGAACTATTGTTGGGATGATTTTAATTGTATGTGGAGGTATTTATATTTTTATCCGTGAAAAAGCTCAANATCAATCCATCGCTACTGAAAAACCACTAAGGTAATTATTTTTTTAATTTGCNTGAAAAAANTAACTTATCANAGTTAAATTTTGATGAGTTATTTTTTATAAAATCATCCATAATTTTTACTCTATCTNGATCAAACTCAGCAACTTTTCGTTGATTAAGATCAACATATAATGACAATACTTCATTTGTGGCGGTAAGGTATTTTTTTTCTTTATGAAACATAGAAAGTTTATACTGAATCCTTTTTTTGTCATGATCAATATAAGTTAGATGTGTTTCAACTTCTTCACCTAGTTTAACTTCTTGATTGTAGTTAGTATGCATTTCAACAACAAAAGTGCTTTTTTTATCTTTTTTTGCAGACTCTCCTCCCATTTTAAAATTATCTAACATAATGTCTGCAGCTATATCAAAAACATGGACATAGTAAGCTACATTCAGATGACCGTTGTAATCCGTCCACTCTTTTATTATTTTTTCCGTTTTTAAAATCAAACTCATGTTTAAGTTTTTATCCTAAATTTNCGTGAATTTGTCGACGTCTTTCTTTTATACCTATATTTGATTCAGGTGTGCCATTATGAAAAGAGCCAAACCAATCATCAAGTGGAAGTTTTGTATGCCAATTCCACTCTAGTTTATTAGATTCATTTTGCATTTTATCAATTTTTGTAATCTGGTTCTTCTTTATCTAAAATTNATCTNATCTCTTTCAAATGTTTTCCCGCAAGATCAATAGGATAATTTGCACATTCTTGAGCTGTTTTTTCAGCAACTTCTGGACTAGCTATTTTTAANTCTTTATTCGTCGATAAAGCAATTATGTANGTCCTGCATGCTCTTTCAAAATAATATAAATCATCAAAGGCTTGAGCTACTGTTTGACCTGTGACCANAACTCCATGATTTGCCAAAAGCATTAGCTGTTTGTTTCCTAGACAAGTAGCCATTTTTTTTGACTCTTCTTCAAAACCTAAACCACCAAAATTATCTAACACCGAAACTCGATTGTAAAAACGCATTGTATTTTGATCTATAGGAGGTAGCTCTGGATTTTTGAGCGTCGATAAAACGGTAGCATATTTTGAATGAACATGAAGTATACATTTTGCTTGTGGTACTCTTTTATGGATTTCACCATGTATATTAATTGCCGTTGGATCAACTAGTGATGGATCTTTTTTAATCTTTTCTAAGTTACTTCGTTCAACCAAAACAAGATCACTAACTTTANCTCTGNTAAAATGTATTCCAGCTCTATTCACATAAAAACTGTCGTTCGAGTTTGGGAGACATACGCTAAAATGGTTAGACACTGCCTCATTCATATTAAGTCTAGCTGTCCATCTAAAAGCAGCTACTAAATCTTTTTGTAATTCTAATCTTTCCATTTGATATTATTTGATAGTATATTCTCTATAAAAAAAATGAACAACAAAGTATTCGTTTCCTTCGCACACAAAAGTTAGCGCGACCATTCCTAAATCATATTTAAATTAAGAGTTTATTTGAGTTTAATTTCACGTGGATTCAATCTCAGATATTCCTTGTTAGGGCTTGTAGGGTGTTTGTTCTAGATAATGTTGGTAAAGTTGTTGGTAAAGATTTTACCAACGCCTAATTTATTTTATTTTTATTTAATTCAATGTTTTTTCCCATAATAAACTCATTTGTTAACTCNCGTGCTATATGATCACGATGCTGCACTGGAGGAGTTTTCATGTAGTATGATGAAGCGCTGTTAAGAGGNCCTGCNAATCCACGTTCTTTAGCAAGTGCTACACATCGGATGGCATCAATAACTACACCTGCACTATTTGGTGAATCTTGCACAGATAATCTCATTTCAAGATTTATAGGTGCGCCACCAAAACCTTCGCCTTCTATTCGTATGAAAGCAACTTTATTATCTTTTTGCCAAGAAACATAATCTGATGGACCAATATGAATATCATCAGNATCTAGAGGAACATCTAATTGNGATTGNACAGATCCNGTTTTTGAAATTTTTTTNNATTTTAATCTTGANTTTTCNANCATATTTANAAAGTCAGTATTNCCNCCGGTATTTAANTGATAGGTTCTTAATATTTTACAACCTCTATCNTTAAATAANCGGCTTAAAACTCTATGAACAATGGTTGCTCCAACCTGACTTTTTATATCATCTCCAATTATTGGTACNCCNGCTTNTNTAAATTTNTTNGCCCATTTNTNATCTGAGGCAATAAAAACTGGCANACAGTTAACCATAGCTACTTTAGCCTGTAGACAAGCATTGGNGTAGAATTCAACTGCTTTTTGAGAACCTACNGGTANATAACAAACCANAACTTCTGCACCNCTANTTTTNAATTCTTCAACAACGTTNACNGGTTTTNCATNTGCAACTCTAAATGNTTGAGACTCAGGATATTCCTTCATATGATCAGCCATTCCATCTAATAATGGACCCATTTTTACNCNAANCCCNTTGNNTGGAATTNATTTTTGAAAAACTNNTGTACAATTAGGTTNTGCAAAAATTGCTTTCGCAATTGGNAATCCTACTTTTCTCCTATCAANATCAAAAGCAGCTACAANTTNTATATCTTGTGGTCTCCATCCATTAATTTNCGNCTGCATAATGCCATCGGNATGTTCATTATGATGATGTCNGTAATATTCGATTCCCTGAATTAATGAACTNGCACAATTACCTACCCCAACAACNGCTAATTTAACTTTTTTCANTTTTGTTTNNNNTCAATTTTTTTCAAANTCTNCATTTGNCCNTATTNTNATATTGGAATATTTGCTTTTTACACAAGAGAAAAGAA
>JAESSC010000021.1 GCA_016764285.1 Pelagibacteraceae bacterium | reverse complement strand
TCAATATTCATGGATCCAGCTAACGCAAAAGCAACAACCAAAGGTGGAGAAGCAAGATAGCTTGCTTTCACATCTGGATTAATTCTCCCCTCAAAATTTCTATTTCCCGATAATACTGAAACAGCATATAAATCTCCTTTTTGTATAGCATCAGATATATTTTGTTTAAGAGGTCCCGAGTTACCAATACAAGTCGTGCATCCATAACCAACAAGCTGAAAACCAAGTTCATCTAGGTATTTATTTAAGCCAGCCTTTTCAAGATAGTCTGTAACAACTTGAGAGCCTGGTGCTAAAGAAGTTTTTACCCAAGGCTTAACTTTCAATCCTTTTTCAATAGCTTTTTTTGCAAGCAACCCAGCCCCTATTAAGACATTTGGATTGGAAGTATTCGTACATGATGTAATCGCTGCAATCACGATGTTTCCATCTTCTAGTTTAAAATCAACTCCTGCGACCGGTTCTTTTTTTTGATTTTTTCTGTTTGTATTTTCTTTAAAAACCTTTGCAAATGATTTTGCCGCCTCGGTTAATAAAACTTTGTCTTGCGGACGTTTGGGTCCAGATATACTTGGAACCACTTTAGATAAATCTAAATTTAAAGTATCAGAAAAAATAATATTGTCGTCCGCCCATAATCCTTGCTCTTTGGAATAATGTTCAACAAGAGAAATTGTGTGTTTATCCCTACCTGACAATTTCAAATACTTTAAGGTTTCCTCATCAACTGGAAAAAAGCCACAAGTAGCTCCATATTCTGGAGCCATATTTGCTATTGTCGCACGATCTGCCAAAGAAAGATTTTTTAATCCATCGCCATAAAATTCAACAAATTTCCCAACAACCCCTTTTTGTCTCAACATTTGAACGATTGTAAGAACCAAATCGGTAGCCGTAGTTCCTTCGGGTAATTTATTATGAAGTTTAAATCCAACAACCTCTGGAATTAACATAGATATCGGTTGGCCCAGCATTCCTGCTTCTGCCTCAATTCCACCTACTCCCCAACCGAGAACTGAAAGACCATTTACCATAGTAGTATGACTATCAGTTCCAACAAGTGTGTCGGGATAAGCATACATATTGCCGCTACTTTCTGATGACCAAACAACCTTTGATAAATATTCCAAGTTTACTTGATGGCATATCCCCGTACCTGGAGGAACAACTCTAAAATTATTAAATGCTTGCTGGCTCCATTTTAAAAAAGAATAACGTTCACCGTTTCTTTGAAATTCTTTTTCTACATTTTTTCTAAATGAATCTTTAGAAGCATAATTATCAACCATCACTGAATGATCAATAACGAGGTCAACAGTTGATAGAGGATTGATTTTGTTCGGATCTTTTTTTTTTAACTTTATCGCATCCCGCATAGCAGCAAGATCTGCAACTGCAGGGATACCAGTATAATCTTGCATAAGAACTCTTGTAGGCCTAAAGGCAATTTCGGCTCTTGAACTTTTATTTTCTAACCATTCCTTAATGGCTTGAATTTGCTCTCCTTTAACTGTTTGATTGTCTTCAAATCGCAAAAGATTTTCCAATAAAATCTTTAGTGATTTGGGTAAACTAGAAATTCCTTCTAGTCCAGATTGTTCTGCTTTTTTAAGACTAAATATTTTATAGATCTTTCCATCTACTGCTAAATTTGTCAGAGATTTAAATGAATTATTACTATTTATTTTCATGATCTATAAATAAAACATTATAACACAAACGATAAGTAAAAAGGACATGACGTAGTTAAACGCCTGTATAAATTTCTCATTTGTTGCAAATCTTCTCAAAAATTTTCCAAGCAAACACCATGAAAAAATACTTACAAAACTAAAGATAAAGGCGACGCTCACAACAATTATTGTATCTCTTATAAAATTTTCATTTGTGCTTATAAATGTAGATACCATTATAATTGCAAATAAAACCGCTTTTGGATTAATAAATTGAAAAATAAGCATATTAAAAAATTTAGCTGGATTATTANTTTGTTTGTCTTCATTTTT
Organism: Pelagibacteraceae bacterium; assembly: GCA_016764285.1. Classification (GTDB taxonomy): domain Bacteria; phylum Pseudomonadota; class Alphaproteobacteria; order Pelagibacterales; family Pelagibacteraceae; genus AG-414-E02. Next base: position 2,877 of record JAESSC010000021.1, on the reverse strand, counting down.
TTTACTTAATGNAACTTTGTAAGCTAAATAAATTAAAAATCCTGAACCNANTATTTTAATAACTTCTTGNAGTGTAGGAAATTTTTTAAAAATAATTATTAAACCAGAATTAATGACAATTAACAGTATTGGAAATCCAAAAGTAACTCCATATATTAGTGGAAGCGTTTTTTTGATTCCAAAGTTAAATCCTGAGTATGAAGACAATAAATTATTCGGTCCTGGTGTAAATGCCGCAACAAACATAAAAATCATTAATGCTGTTAAATTTGGATACATGGTCTAATTTATTTGGAAGTCAGGCTACTTCCAAGCCGTTTTCAACTTTTTGAGATGGATGAACCAAAACTACTCTTCCATCTTTTTCAATTGCTCCCAAAATAAGAACTTCAGAAACTATTCCAGCTATATTTTTTTTTGGAAAATTACAAACTCCTATTATCTGTTTGCCCACTAAGTTTTGCTCATTATAATAATGTGTAATTTGAGCAGAAGATTTTTTAATTCCCATTTTTCCACCAAAGTCAATTTCAACAACTAATGAAGGTTTTNTTGCTTTTTCATTTTTTGAAACACTTAAAACTGTTCCAACTTTAATCTCTACCTTATTGTAGTCTTCATAGGATATTTCTTGTTTCATAGTAATGATGTATAATATTATTTCTTTTAAATGGCTACGCAAAATAACATTATTGATCAAGTATTTCCTGAGACCTTNAAGATTTTGTCTGATCTAATAAAATTTCAAACCGTTTCAGGTACTTCAAATCTTAAATTGATNGAGTATTGCGAAAAAAAACTAGACAAACTTGGAGCAATATCGTTTAAAACTTTTCATGACTCAAAGCTACAGGCTAATTTATTNTCAACCATAAACGGTAAAAAAAAATTAAATGGCGGAGGAATTATTTTATCTGGTCACACAGATGTCGTGCCCGCTTCAGGCAAAAAATGGTCATCTGATCCATTTGTTGCCACAGAAAAAGACAATAAGATATATGGGCGAGGATCTTGTGACATGAAAGGATTTATTGCTTGTNCTTTAGCTTTAGCGCCATTTTTTGCTTCACAAAATTTAAAAAAACCAATTCACTTTTCATTTACCTATGATGAAGAAACTGCTTGTCAGGGTGCGCCAATAATGCTGAAAGAATTAAAAAAACGCAATGTCAAATGTTCCATTTGCATAGTTGGAGAACCAACAAGCATGAAAGCTATTCAGGCACACAAAGGTTGTAGTGAATATTCAACTTATTTTACTGGTTTNGCTGGCCACGGGTCTGCTCCCGATAAAGGGGTAAATGCTGTTGAATATGCATCTCGTTATATAAATAAACTCATGGAATTGAGAGAAGAACTTAAAAAAAGGGTGCCAAAAAATTCTGTTTTCACTCCCCCATATTCAACAATCCAAATAGGAGGAATTAAAGGAGGATTAGCAAGAAATGTAATTGCTGATCAATGTACTGTTGATTGGGAAATGAGACCAGTAATTCCAGAAGATGGAAAATTCGTAACTGAAAATATCGAAGCTTATGCAAAAAATGTTTTGTTACCAGAAATGAGAAAAGTTTATCCCAAAGCTAATATTAAAAAAGAAATCATTGGAGAAATTATTGGATTTACTAAAGAAGAAAAATCTGACGCCGTAAATCTCGTTTGNAANCTNACTGGAGATAATTCAAGAGATGTAGTNTCTTTTGGAACAGAAGCAGGTTTGTTTCAAGAGCTTGGCATCAGNACNGTNGTTTGTGGTCCTGGATCAATTGAGCAAGCTCACAAAATTGATGAGTATGTGAGTTTTGATCAGTTGAAACTTTGCTTAAAAATGCTTATTGACCTTAAGGAACAATTAACAAATTAAGTTGAACTTTTTGCAAATAAGTTGGTTAATTCATAAATAATCGTAGCAGCCGCAAGAGAAGTAAGTTCAGCATGATCATAAGCTGGGGATACTTCAACTACATCCGCAGAAATTAATTTCAGTCCTGCTAGTCCACGAAGTACGTTCACTAGTTCACGCGTAGTCATACCAGCGATTTCTGGCGTACCCGTTCCTGGTGCATGAGAAGGATCTAACACATCAATATCTATAGATAAATAAAGGGAATTGTTTCCAACTCTGTCACGTATTCGTTTCACAATTTTATCAATCCCTTCTGTCTGAAATTCATCGCAATGAATAATTTTAAAGCCAAATTCGGCGTCATTTTTTAAATCATCTCTGCTATAAAGAGGNCCTCTAATACCCACGTGCATGGANGAATCTTCTAAAAATAATTTTTCCTCTCTNGCTCTACGAAAAGGAGTGCCATGTGTATATGGCGCACCAAAATAAGTATCCCAAGTATCAAGATGAGCATCAAAATGAACTAAAGCAACTGGACCTTTATTTTTATGATTAACGGCACGTAATAAAGGTAAAGCTATCGTGTGGTCTCCTCCCATACTTATTATTCCTCCAACTTTGCCCAATAAATCTGTAGCCGCTTTTTGAATTTGNTCAACAGACTCGATAATATTAAATGGATTACAGGTAATATCTCCCGCGTCTGCCACTTGTTGTTCTAAAAAAGGTTCTGAGTCATAAGCTGGATGATAATTGGTTCTTAGATGTCTTGATGCTTGACGAATACTCTGCGGACCAAAACGTGCTCCAGGGCGATAACTCGTACCAGCATCAAAAGGAACACCGACAATCGCAACATCACAATCTGGCACATCTCTAAGTTCTGGAAGTCTGGCAAATGTAGAAGCTCCCGCAAATCGTGGAACTTTTGTGCCACTAACCGGTTGTATAGGAGTTTTGTCTCTTTTTTTTTTCATTACCGTTTTAGTTATTTAAAATTAAAAGTAATATTTTATGAATTAATTGTA
>JAESSC010000020.1 GCA_016764285.1 Pelagibacteraceae bacterium | reverse complement strand
TAAGAAACTTAGAATTCTTATTAATTAAAATGGCTAAATCTTTTGTCATTTGACCACTTTCTACCGTACTAATACAAACTTTTTCTAGAGTATTAGAAAATTTTATCAGTTCTGTGTTGTCATCGAGTTTACCTCTGTGTGCTAAACCACGTGTCCATGCAAATATGGAAGCAATAGGATTTGTTGATGTTTCTTTACCCTGTTGGTACATTCGATAATGTCTAGTAACTGTTCCATGCGCTGCTTCAGACTCTACAATTTTTCCGTCTGGTGTCATTAAAATGCTCGTCATTAGCCCTAGAGATCCAAATCCTTGGGCAATAGCATCTGATTGAACATCACCATCATAATTTTTACATGCCCACACATAATTTCCATTCCATTTTATTGCACAGGCGACCATGTCATCAATAAGTCTGTGTTCGTAAGTAATATTTATTTTATCATATTTTTTTTTAAATTCTTTTTCATATATCTCTTGAAATAAGTCTTTAAACCTACCATCATAATTTTTTAAAATTGTGTTTTTGGTAGAAAGATAGACCGGCCATTTTCTGTTTAGTCCATAATTCATACAAGCCCTAGCGAAGTCTTTAATAGATTGATCTAAATTGTACATAGATAACGCAACACCTGGACCCTTGAAATTAAATACTTCAAATTCTTTTTTTTCTTTTCCATCTTCAGATGTCCATTTAATTTCCAGTTTACCTTTTCCAGGGACTTTAAAATCTGTTGCTCTATATTGATCACCGAATGCATGTCTTCCAATCACAATAGGATTTGTCCAACTGGGAACCAGTTTTGGTATATTTTTACAAATAATTGGTTCACGAAAAACAGTACCGCCCAAAATATTTCTAATAGTTCCATTTGGCGATCTCCACATTTTTTTTAATTTAAATTCTTTAACTCGTTTTTCGTCAGGCGTAATAGTTGCGCATTTAATACCCACTCCAATTTTTTTTATAGCATTCGCACAATCGATTGTTATTTGATCAGATGTTTTATCTCTATTTTCTATACCTAGATCATAATATTTAATGTTGATGTCGAGATAGGGAAGGATCAATTTTTTTTTGATAAAACTCCATATTATTCTGGTCATTTCGTCTCCATCCAGCTCAATAATTGGGTTTTTTACTTTGATTTTGGGCATTGGTATCAATTTTTATCAATTGAATTAAATTATTAAATATACATATTAGCTTAAAATTACAAAGAATATAATTATGTTCAATTTTATAGTTCAGAAACTTCATAGGGAAGGTTATAGATTTTTAGCTATAGCTGCTGTAGTTACATTTATACTTCTCTTGATTTCTAAAATTTTGGGGTTAATAGGTCTTGTAATAACTATATGGGTTTATTATTTTTTTAGAGATCCCGAAAGATTTCCAATTAATGATGAAAATTACCTAGTTAGTCCTGCAGATGGAAAAATAACACAAATTATTGAAATAAATGGACCACAGGAATTAGGTTTAGAAGGAAAAAAATATACAAGAATAAGTATTTTTATGGATGTACTTTGTTGTCATGTCAATAGAGTTCCATACACAGGTACAGTTGCTGNTATATTTTATAAACCAGGAAAATATATAAATGCCACACTTGATAAAGCTAGTGAAGANAACGAAAGAAATTATCTTAAANTTAAGAATTCNAACGGAGACGANTTNATTGTTGTTCAAATTGCAGGAATGATCGCTAGAAGAATAGTTTGCGATGTCAAAGTGGGAGACACAATTAAACAAGGGGATAGGTTNGGAATTATTAGATTTGGTAGTAAAGTTGACTTATATTTTGAAAATTATCAGTTACTAGTTTGTAAAAATCAAAACACAGTTGCCGGAGAAACTTTATTAGCAAAAAGAATATAGAACCATGCTCGAAAATAAAAAGGAATTTAAACTTATTTCAAAAAAAAATCCTAGATCTCTTCTTCCAAACACGTTAACTATTTTTGGTGTTTGTTTAGGATTAAGTTCAATAAAATTTGCATTAGATACAAACTATNCGATGTCAGTAATTGCAATAGNATTTGCTGCAATTCTTGATACTCTTGATGGAAGAGTTGCTCGTTTGATCAAAGCCACTTCAAAGGTTGGAAAAGAGCTAGATTCTCTCACGGACGTTATTAGTTTTGGCGTAGCACCAAGTTTTGTAATGTATTTTTGGACGTTAAATGAAGTAGGAAAAATAGGATGGATGCTTGTTTTAATTTATACTGTATGCTGCGCTCTTCGTTTAGCGAGATTTAATTTAACTGTTGNTGAAGAAACAGAAACATGGAAAATAAATTTTTTTGAAGGAGTTCCATCACCTGCTGCTGCTGGTTTGATACTATTACCTCTTATTCTAAATTTAAGTGATTTAGTTCAATTTGAAAATACTGCAATTATAAGTTCTATAGTTATTTTAATGGTATCAATTTTGATGGTAAGCAAAATACCCACTTACTCATTGAAAANAATTTTGATNCCAAGACATTTNACGATTTTTTTATTACTAGGAATTGGAATATATTTAAGTCTTTTAATTTTTTATANTTTTAAAACCTTATTTTTTAGTGGTTTAATTTATATTTTGTTGCTTCCGATANGTTATCTTCATTATCGATATATAAACAAAAAATCTATGACTATAGTTAAAGAAGAAGAAACGGAAGATGTTTTATAAAATCTTTACATTANTGATTTAGAAAAATTATTAGAAATAATTGAAAAAAAATAAAATTTCAAAAAATTGGTTAATTAAGCAACNCAAAGATCCATTCTTTAGGCAATCAAAAATTCAGGGTTACAGATCCAGGTCTGCTTTTAAATTAATAGAAATGAATAAAAAGTTTAAATTCTTAAAAAAAAATACATTTTTATTGGATCTGGGCTCTAGTCCTGGANGTTGGTCNCAAGTAGTAACAAAAATAATAACTAAAGGGAAAATTTTAGCAGTAGATATTAAGCCTATGGAAANTATTGATNACGTTAANTTTTTAAAAGGNGATTTGTGTGATTCTGTAATTTATGAGAAAATTTGTGCTTATTTTGATAAAAAAGTTGATGTCGTTATATCTGATATGGCCGCAAGCACTTCTGGCAATAAAGATCTTGATTCTTATAGAACTGGAGAGCTTTGTTTAAGGGCAATGGATTTAGTGCAAAANATTTTACATAAAGATGGTGTTTTTTTATCTAAATTATTTATGGGATCTATATTTATCGAAATTCATAAAAAAGCTAATAAATACTTTAAAAAAGTTGTTAAATACAAACCCTTATCTAGCAGAAAAGAATCCAAAGAAATTTATATTTATTGTAAAGGGATTTCAAAATCCTTTAACTTTTCCAAGGTATGATACATAATGTAAATATGATCAAAAATTTAAAGTTTAAATTATGAAGAAAACTTATTTTCTAGTAAAAATTTTAATTATATATTTATTTTTTATCTCAAGTGGATTTGCCGTCAAATCTAACTACTTTGATAAAGGAAAAATACTTTTTGATAAAAAAAAATTTCAGAAATCCAAAATTTTCTTTGAAAAAGATATAGTATTTAATCCTCAAAGTGAAAAATCATATTTATATCTAGCTAAAATTTTTAATGAAAATAATAACGATCAAGAANANGAAATGAATTTNAGCAATGTTCTTTTATTGAATCCACAAAATGATGAAGCTATTTATATGCTTACTCTTCTTAAAATTAAACAATCAGATTATAATGAAGCTAAAGAACTGATTAAAAAATTTAATCTAGTTTGCGAATCCTTTTGTTCAAAAAGGGCAGAAATCCAAGAAAAATTTGATAAATTGATACCCGAAAATGCAAGGGATAACAATTAAAAATATTTTAGAAAAAAAAGGAAAAGAACCCATTACTTGCTTAACTGCATATTCAAAACCTATGGCTGAAATTATTGACAAATATTGCGATATAATTTTGGTTGGTGATTCAGTTGGTATGGTTTTGTATGGAATGAAAACAACAAGGGAAGTGAAAATTGAAACTTTGATTCTTCATGGGAAAGCAGTCAAAAACTCTGCTAAGAGAAGTTTTGTAGTTTTTGATATGCCCCACAAAACATATTCAAATAAATTTATTGCATATAAAAATGTAAAAAAGGTAATGAAATCAACCAAATGTGACGCAGTTAAGTTGGAAGGGGGGAGAAAAATAGTTAATATAATTAAATATCTCACAAAGAAAGGAATTCCAGTTATGGGTCATATTGGATTATTGCCCCAGTCTTCAAAAGTTTTTAAATTAAAAGGTAAAAACTTAATTCAAAAAAAACAAATTTTACAAGATGCTATGGCTCTTTCAAATTCTGGGGTGTTTGCAATAGTAATTGAATGTGTTGTAGAGAGTTTGGCAAAAAAAATTACTGATAGCGTTTCTGTTCCAACTATAGGTATAGGTGCATCTAAATATTGTGACGGTCAAATACTCGTTACTGACGATATGATAGGATTAAGTAATTTTCGTCCAAGATTTGTTAAAAAGTATTCTAATGTAAAAAAAATAATAGAAAAAAGTGTTAAGAATTATTGTAGTGATATAAAACNCAGAAAATTTCCATCTTCTCAAAATGTGTATAGATTTTAAAATAATTATTTAAATGAATGAAAATTTATTCGAAACTCAATATGATGTAACAAAAAAATCNAAACTAAAAAAGTTTTATGAAGTAAATAAAATTTTAATTNTTTCAGTTATATTAATTCTAATAATTGCTATTGCTTCTNTTANTTTTTATTCNGAAACTAAAGAAAAGAAAAAAATACTTTTNTCAGACAATTATNTAGCAGCAAAAGTTTACTTAGAGAATGGTGANAGGAATNAAGTGAAAAATATTTTAAAAACAATAANTTTCGCTAATGACAGCACTTATTCGACTTTATCTCTTTTTTTAATATTGAATGAAAATTTGATAGTTGANCAAGGAGAACTGTCTAATTTGTTTGATCACGTNTTAGAAAATAACAAATTTGAAAAAGAAGTTAAAAATTTAATAATTTTTAAAAAGGCACTATTTCAATCAAATTTTGTAAGCGAGTTAGAGTTGTTAGATGCTGTAAAACCATTAATAAACACAGAGACAGTATGGAAGCCACATGCCTTGTTGTTGCTTGGAGATTATTTTGCTTCTAAAAAAGAATATTTAAAGGCAAAAGAATTTTATGTGCAGATTTTATCTTTGAAGAATTTACATAANGAATTATATAACCACGCCAGATCTCAGTTAATATTTATTACAAATGATTAAAAAGGTAAAATATTTAATTTTTTTTTTGATATTTATTTTATTTGCGAGTTGTTCGTTTGATAATAAATCTGGAATTTGGAGTGGANGCGAAAAAGCAAAAAAAAAAGTTTCTAAATTAGAAAAAGAACAAAGGCGTGTAATAGACGTAGTTAAAGTTTATACTTCTGAAACCTTTTTTTCAAAAGAAATACCAGCAGTTAAAAGTGTTAATTTAACTAAGCCAAAAACGAATTCATTTTGGAAGATGTCTGGTTTAAATCTCCAAAATTTTGTTGGAAATATTTATTTATCTGGTATAGNCAATAATTTTCTTAAAAAAAAAATTGGCAAAAATAANTTTTCAATATCGCAAGTTATGGCATCACCACTGGTTTTCAATGATAATATTATTTTTGCAGATGATACTGGTACAATTTTCAGTATTAATCAAAGAGGAAAAATAAATTGGAAAAAAAATATTTATAAAAAGATATACAAGAAAATATATAAACATTTATCTTTTTCTATTTATAAAGATAAAATTTATATTGCCGATAACATTGGGTTTATCTATGTAATAAGTTCAGAAAGTGGCAAACTTATTTGGTTAAAAAACTACGAAATTCCAATAAAATCCAATATAAAAATTTTTGATAACAAGATTTTCGTCATCAACCAAGATAATAGACTTCTTTGTTTAGATATAGAAAAAGGATCTAAAATTTGGGATGTTCGGTCTATATCATCTTTTATAAAGTCACAAAATTTTTTAGCTTTGGCTATTTCAAAAGAAGGAGATTTAATTACACTTAACTCTTCTGGAGATTTATTAAAAGTGAAAGCAAATAATGGACAAGTTTATTGGTCTTTAAATACAACAAGTCCCACGGCTGCTCTTGATAATGTTTTTTTTAAATCATCAGAGATTGTAATAAGCGATAATGATATTATTTTTTCTGCTTCATCATTAATTTTTTCTGTAAATTTATCTGATGGTTATCTTAATTGGCAAATGGATATAGGTTCAAAAAATACTCCAATTATAGATGGTAATAATATTTTTTTAATTTCTGATAATGGTTNTTACGTAAATTTAGATAGAAATTCAGGAAAAATTATTTGGTCAACTAATATCTTAAAAATTTTAAAAAAGAAAAAACAAATGACTCAAATAACAGGTTTTATTANGGGTTCTGGAAAAATTTATGCAACAACCTTAAATGGATATTTAATTGTATGTTCTGCTGTTTCAGGAAATATTGAATATTTTAGAATAATTGGGAATCAAATCATAGCTGCTCCAATCATAAACGACGGTTCATTATATATTTTAACTGAAAATTCTCGGATACTGGGATTTAATTAAGTTAAATATCTTCAATTTTGTTCTTTGTATCATCTAAGTAATCTTCACTATTTGGAAATTCTTTAATCAAAAACTTGCTTCCACTGAATACTAACGAAAAAGTATAAGAGTCCTTTGTTCCTATAGGCCATTTTTCATGTGGATAAAACCAATTCAACAAGGCAAAGATACAAACACAAATAACATAACCCTTGAAAATTCCAAAAATTAAACCAAAAGTTTTATCTACGGCTCCTAAACCAGACCAAGTAACTGCGCTACTAATTGCTTTACTTATGTTAATTATTACAAAAAGTACCACTATGTATATAAAAATTCCTAGGCCAATATCTGCAACAAACTTAGATTCTATATAATCTTCTACCCAAGAACTTAATTTTGGTACTAATACTATTGTAATGACCAAAGCAATTAACCATTTTGAAAAAGACAACAAACTTATAGTAAATCCTTTTGCCGCACATTGTGCCATTGAGTAAATTGTAATTAAGACAACGACAAGATCAAAAACAGAGATATTATTTTTTATAAATTCTAATGTGCTATCCATTGCCAAAAGGTTTTACAATTAAAATTAATTTTGGCAATAAGGTCAAAACAGAAATCATTGCCAATAGCATTGCAATTCCTGTAAAGACACCAAAATAAATGGTTGGTATGAAATTGGATAAAACAAGTATGGAAAAACCAAAAACGATTGTTATAGAAGTATTCAAAATTGCCACTCCTACCGTCTCATGGCATTTTTGTACAGTTTTGTTGTAGTCATTAATTTTTTTAAATTCTTCTTTAAACCTGTAGATATAATGGATGCTGTTATCAACTGCTATTCCTATGGTTATGGCAGCAATCGTTATTGTCATCATATCCAAAGGTATTTCTAGTAAACCAATAATACCAAGAATTAGAAAGGCGGCCATAAAATTTGGAACTACTCCAATAAGCGATAGAGTTATATTTCTAAATAAAACTAGGAACATTACTGTTATACCTGCCATTACGANTCCCAAAGTTAATATTTGTGATTTAAACAAACTTTGTAAAAGGTTGTTAAACAGTATAAGGATACCCGCAAGTTTGAATTCTTCTCTATTTAAACCTAACTGATTTTCCAAATCATAGTTGATTTTTTTAATTAATTCATTTCTCCTAAGATCTTCATTGGAATCTAAAATTCTTAAACTAATCCTAGCTTCATTATTTTTTATGGATATATATGGATCAATTATTTCTTTTTTAATTGAATCAGGTATTTGGGTGTATAAGATACCCATCTCCAAGCCTCGCAACTCTTTTCCATCATTTAAATCCTCTACAACTCTAACCATAGATGCAAAAGATATAACTTTACCTACTTCTNGCAAATTATCTAGATAGTCATGAACTTTAGTAATTATATTTATTTTATTTCTTGTGAACCAATATTTTGCTTCATCNTTCTCTTCATCGTCCCAGTTATCAAAATCATCATCTGTCTTTTCTGATTTTTCTCTATCCGGAAATTTTATTATTATATCGAGAGGAGTTGTTCCTCCAAGTTTATTATCAATTAATTTCATGCCCTTGTATATTTCAGTATCTTTATCAAAATAATTTATGAAACTATTTTCGACTTCAAGCTTTGAAATACCAACAATACTAATAATTACGACAANCAGAGCTGATGTAAAAATAGTTTTGGTATTTTTTTGTGCAACTTTACTTAAGAAAGAAGTAATTATTGATTTTTTCTCGTCTTTATAATTCGAATTTTTCTTACNTAAAATATTTAAAATTGCAGGTAACAAAGTAAAAGTTATGNATAGAGAAACCAATAGACCCACAGTCATCATCCATCCAAAGTCGATAATGGGTTTAATGNCACTAAATATAAGAGATAGGAAGGCACAAATAGTTGTGAGNACGGTGTATAATATAGGCCAGAACATTCTTTTAGAGGTCCAAAGTATTGCTTCACTATTTGAAATATTTGGATTTTCTTTTTTAAATTGTAAATATCTGACGCTCATATGGATGTTCATGGCCATAGTTAGAATAAGCATTAGAGCTATAAAGTTTGAAGATATTACTGTAACTTTCCAGCCCACTAATCCTAGCAAACCAACCATAATAAGAACTGAGAAAAAACAACTTAAAAGAGGGATAAATACCCATAACAAATTTCTAAAAATAAACCAAAGTGTACAAACAATAAAAAGAAATACTCCAGCTCCAAATACTATTATATCATTTTTTATATAGGTCATCATATCGTCAGCGATCATGGGGATACCTCCCAAATGAATTTTAGCTGTATCTTTGTATTTTTCTATGATCGTTCTGATTTCATTTATATTTTGATGATTTTTTTGATTGTATGATTTTTTGTAATTGNCATATTCTTTTAGAAATTTTTTATATTCTTTTTTATCTCCAGAAGTTAATTGTCCTTTATCTATCTTATCTAAATATTTATTCTTGGTTCTTATAAGATTAGATAATTTCTGATCAATCTTGATATAAACTAGTATTCCGCTAGTCTTTCCATCCTTGCTAATTATAAATTCTTTATAAATTGGACTATTAATAATTTCTTCAAAACCTCTTTTTTTATCTACATCTTCACTAGATAAAGTTTTAAAATTTTTAATTCTTTCTNCTAAAGGATCATCATTATTTTTTAATAATGGAACATCTAAAATAGTTATTACATTATTTGCCCAGCTTAAATTTGCTAAATCATTTTTTAGATCTGTGAGGTNCTTAATTGTATCTGGAGCTAATAAATTGTCTTTTGGAGTGTAGGTTAGGACTAAAAAATCTTTTGAACCGTATTTGGTGTTTACTTCCCTCAGATATTTTAAATCAGGATCATTTTCTAGAAGTAAAGTGTCTGACGATGCATCCAGTTGAAAATCTTTTGCAAAATATCCANAACTTAATAATAAAATAATAAGAACTAATAGAGTANATTTGGGTTTTTCAATTATTGAACTTTCGTATATTTTACCAAACATTGAAATGTTAAAGCTATTGATTTACTAAGTCTTTGAATTTTGTGTACATAGCTTCAAATTCAACTCTAACATTTCCTGTAGGCCCATGTCTGTGTTTGCTAATCATAATTTCTGCTAAAGTAGATATTTCATCCATCTTTTGCTGCCATTCAGCATGTTCAATGGAGCCTAATGTGGGTTCTTTTCTTTCAAGATAATAGGCTTCTCGAAAAACAAACATTACGACATCTGCNTCTTGTTCGATAGATCCAGATTCTCTTAAATCAGCTAATTGTGGTTTTTTATCATCTCGCATTTCAACTGCGCGAGAAAGTTGAGATACNGCAAGGACAGGTACATCAAGTTCTTTTGCTAGAGCTTTTAAGCCCTGTGTTATTTCAGAAATTTCCTGAACCCTTCCCCAGTCTCTTTTTCCGCTTGATCTCATTAACTGAATATAATCAACTACAATTAGATCCAATCCAAANAGTCTTTTAATTCTTCTTGATCTATTACTGATAGCCGAAATAGTGATNGCGGGAGTTTCGTCAATATATAGTGGTAATTCAAAAATATTTTTAGAAGTTTCGATAAATTGCTCAAATTCCTTTTCTGATACTTTTCCTCTTCTAATATCGTTTGATCTTATTCTTGACTGTTCCGAAAGTATTCTTGTTGCAAGTTGCTCTGAAGACATTTCTAGTGAGAAAAAGGAAACTGTTGACTTCGAACCTTTTTTTTCTATGTTTTTTGCCGCATGAAATGCAATATTAGTTGCCAAAGCAGTTTTTCCCATAGAAGGTCTTCCGGCAATTATTATTAAATCTTGTTTATGCATGCCCCCTAACCTGGAATCTAAATCAGTCAATCCAGTTGGCACTCCTACTATACCTTCCTCATTTTTATAAGCACTTTCAGCCATTTCAATTGTTTGTTTGAGGGCTTGTTCAAATTTTAAAAATGATTGATTAAAATGACCCCTCTCAGCTAAATCGAATAAAGACTTTTCAGCATTTTGGATCATTTCCTCTCCAGAAGAAGCAATTTCATTATTATTAGAAGCTTCATTTAAAACTGATTCCGAAATCTTAATTAGCTCTCTACGCACATGCATTTCATGAACTATATTTGCATAATCAATAGCTTGTTTTACGGAAGTTGTTGAAAATTTAGTAATTTTTATTAGGTATTCTTGTCCTCCCAACTCTTTTAAACCTTCATTATTTTCAAAATGATTTTTAAGTGTAATTGGATTAGCTAAAAGGCCTTTAGATATTAACATTTCAATAGTATCAAAAATTTTAGCATGTATAGGATCAAAGAATTTTTTTGACCTAACTATTAATGTTATTTCATCGTAAATATCATTTGACACTAAAATTGAGCCAATAAGAGCTTGTTCAGCTTCGATATTGCAAGGCATTTGCTTTTGAGAATTTTGAATTATTTTAAGAGGTAGATCAGCCATTATTATTTTCTAACTATTTAATATCATAAAAATAATTAAGAAAACCTCAAAGTTATACACGAAATAAATTTTTTGTGGAAAAAAAATAATATTAAGATTTAAGTTTTGTCTTCTTCTTTTACAACTGCAATAAGAATCCTTGCTTGAATTTCTGCATGCAAATTAATTTTTGCTTCATATGAACCAACTTTCTCAATTTTTTTACCCAAATCAATCTGGGAAGGTTTTATTTTTATTTTATGTGCATTTTCGATAGCTTTAGATATCTCCATTGGTTTTATTGATCCGTATAATTCGTCATTATCTTTTGCTCTTTTAGAGAACTTATAATTTGTACGATTAATAATATCTAATATTTTTTTTGCACTTTTTTTTAGTTCAAGGTTCTTTTGATTAAGTTCAGCTTTTTTTTTATTTACCAAAACTATATTTTCTTTGGAAGCTTTTAGTGCTTTTCCATATTTTATTAGGAAATTGCGACCATGCCCTCTTTTAACATCTACAATATCGCCTATCTGTCCTAGATTTTTAATATTTTCTAATAATACAACTTCCATGTAGTTTCTATAATAAAGCCAATAACCTAGCTCTTTTTATTGCTCTAGAGAGTTTTTTTTGTTTGTTTTGTGACACAGAAGTAATCCTTGAGGGTAAAATTCTTCCACTTTCAGAAATATATTTTTTTAGTAATTTAATATTTTTGTAATCAACTAACGGAGCACCTTTTATTGATAGTGGGCAAGGTCTAAAAAATTTTATTCCAGGTTTTTGAAATAAATTTAATTTAGAATATGATGATGTTTTTCTCTTTGAATTAATTTTCTTTTTTCTCTTCATTTTTTTTATGGTTTGTAATCATCTTTTTTTTCAAAATAATTTATNTCAAGNTCATGTTTTTTCACTTTTACNGTTAAAAATCTAAGCAAAATNTCATCTATATTTTCCGCNCCTTCCAGNTCTTCAACTGTTTTTCCNACCCCTTCAAATTTTATGTGNAAATAAAAACCTTTTTTATTATTTTTTATTTTATAAGCAAGNTTTCTTAATCCCCATTTTTCCGTTTTNAGAACTTTTCCCAAATTNTTATTTATAATATTTTCGTATTTATCAATTANTTTTTGATTTTGACTTTCTGACANGTCTTGTTTTGCTATAANNGTGTGTTCGTAACAATTCATCTATTTTNTTCCTTGGTTAATTTCGATATTTTTTTCGAAAAATCCACCTTTTNTTNNTAGAGGATGGANTTTTATACTATTAAAATTTTTAATATACAACTATTAAAATTCAATTATATTGTATTTTTTATTATCTTATGCGAGCAGTTTTATTTCCTGGCCAGGGTTCTCAATATGTAGGAATGGGATCTGATTTTTATGAACGATTTGAATCTGTTAAAAAAGTTTTTGAAACTGTTGATAAAACTTTAGGCTTCAAGCTTTCAAATCTTATATTAAATGGTCCAGAGGCAGAGTTAAAATTAACAAAAAATACGCAACCTGCTATTATGACTATAGGAGTTTCTATATTTAATGTATTGATGGAACACTTTAATTTAAACTTAAATGATTCAAGATTTTTTGCGGGACATTCTTAGGAGAATATACAGCTCTTGTTTGTGCAGGATCATTAAGTATAGAAAAAGCAGCATATTTATTGCACGAAAGAGGGAAGGCAATGCAAGAAGCAGTGCCCGCAGGTCATGGTGCTATGACGGCTATACTTGGCATGACGATTAATGAAGTTGAAAATGAAATTGGTTTACTGCCAAAACAAGAAGTATGTGAAATAGCAAATGACAATAGCAATGGCCAAGTTGTTGTTAGTGGAACAAAAACGATAATAGAAACTCTTAATAACAATTTAAAAAGAAAGAAAAAAAGAGGAATAATCTTACCTGTAAGTGCGCCTTTTCATAGTTCTTTAATGAAAAAAGCTTCAGAAAATATGAAAAATAAAATTGAAAACACTGATTTTTTAAAACCAAACCCTAGTATTATTAGCAACGTTACTGCGAAAGGGGAGGACGATGTAAATAAAATTAAATCTCTATTAGTTGATCAAATTACATCCAGGGTTAGATGGAGAGAAAGCGTAGATTTTATGATAAAAAAAAGAGTAACAGATTTCTTAGAAATTGGCCCTGGTAAAGTGCTTTCAGGTTTAGTAAAAAAAATAAATAAAGATGTTAAAATAACAAATATAAATTCTGTTGATGATATTAATAAATGATTAGTTTTAAAAATAAAAATGTTTTAATAACAGGTGCAACCGGAGGGATAGGTAACGAACTTGTCAAAAAATTTATTACACTGGGAGCTAATGTTCTTGCAACAGGGACTAAATCTGAAAAATTAGATACAATAAAAAAAAAATATCCAGATATCAGAATTAAAAAGTTTGATATATCTGAGCATCCAAGAATTGAAGAATTTATTGATAATGTTGTATTGGAGTTAGGAGGACTGGATGTTCTTGTTAACAACGCAGGAATAAATATGGATAACTTGTCCATAAGAATGAAAGATGAAGAATGGATAAAAGTAATTAATGTTAACTTAAGTTCTACCTTTTTGTTATCTAAACATTCAATAAGAAAGATGCTGAAAAGTAAATTTGGTAGAATTGTAAACATTACATCTGTCGTAGGACATACTGGGAATTTAGGTCAGTCAAACTATGCAGCTTCAAAAGCGGGTATTATTGGAATGTCAAAAAGTCTTGCTGCTGAATATGCTAAAAAAAATATTACAGTTAATTGTGTTTCTCCTGGTTTTATAGTTTCGGATATGACTATGAATATTGCAGAAAAGGTTAAATTGTATTTAACATCGAAAATTCCTATGGGAAAACTTGGTACAGGAGAGGATGTATCTAATTGCGTAGCCTTTTTGTCATCTGATCAAGCTTCTTATATAACTGGGGAAACGATACATGTTAATGGCGGCATGTATATGGCTTGACAAACTTCATTAATAATTTATTAAGGGAAATAACTCAAAATTAAGGAATTACAAATGACAAAAGATGTTGCAAGCAAAGTAAAAAAAATGGTTGCTGATCATTTAGGCGTTGAAGAGTTAAAAGTGACTGAAGAAGCAAATTTTGTTGATGACCTTGGGGCTGACAGTTTAGATACAGTTGAATTAGTAATGGCTTTCGAAGAAGAATTCGGCTCTGAAATTTCCGACAGTGAAGCAGAAAAAATTCTTACCGTTGGTGATGCTATAAAGTTTATTGAGAGCAGATAGTCTTAAAAGACTTTTTTGAAGATTAAGAAAAACATCAAGCTGATCAATTTTTAATATGGTTATAAAAAGNCANGGTATGATGTTTGTGTTGTCTTCACCTTCNGGAGTAGGCAAAACAACATTGACAANAAAACTTGCAAAAAATAATACAAANTTCACAATTTCAATTTCCCACACCACAAGAGAACCAAGNCCCNACGAAATAAATGGAAAAGATTATTACTTTATTAATAATGAAGAATTTGATTNCTTAATTAAAGGTAATAATTTTTTTGAATATGCAAAAATTTTTGACAATTATTACGGCACTCTTAAAGAACCAGTATTAAAATTTTTGTCTCTTGGTAAAGATGTGTTNTTTGATATTGATTGGCANGGTACGCAGCAACTACAAAAAATTAAAGATTTATCATTAGTGGCNTTTTTTGTTCTTCCCCCCAATATNCAGGTGTTAAAAAATAGATTATCAAATCGCCACAAAGNGCAAGAAAAATTAATTGAACAAAGAATGAAAAAATTTAACGAAGAGATTTCTCATTGGAACGAATATGATTATGTGGTGGTAAATGATGATTTGGAAGTATGCTATAATAAAATATTAAATATAATTATGTCTGAAATAAAGGGAGTCAGTCAAACACAAAATTCAGATGAAATTGCAAAAAAGGTAGAAGAACTAATAAAATAACTTTTCATATTTCATTGCAATTCTATAAAACATTTCATTGCTTAATTCTTCTGGTCTTTGATTTAGGTTTAAATTCAAATCTTTAGCTACNGATCTATCATGTCCAAATAATTTTATAAAATTTTTATTAATCATTTTTCTTCTACTTGAAAAAAGCACTCTTGTTACCGTTTCTAGGTATTTGGGATTTTTTATATTAAATACATTATTTTTTTTCGGTATAAATGATAGAACTGTAGAATTGATTTTAGGTTTGGGAGAAAAGCAATTTTTTGAAACATCAAAGTGTTTTTTTATATCTAATCTCCAATTACATAAAATTGACAATCTACCAAAATCTTTAATATTTTTTTTTGCAAGAATTCTATCGGCCACTTCCTTTTGGAACATGAAAATTAAGATTTCATACCAAGGAGGCCATTTTTCAAGCAATACAAGGGAGGCTAATATTTGAGTCGAAATATTATATGGGAGATTACCAAATACAATGGTGTTTTGGCCTAAATTTTTATTTTCAATGATATTAAAAATGTCATTATTGATTATCTTGATATTTTTAAAATCTTTAAAAATGTTTTTTAAAAATAAAGCTAATTTTTTATCTTTTTCAATTGCAAGTATTTTCTTTGGTTTCATGTTTGCAATTTTTCTAGTTAAATTTCCATAACCNGGTCCTATTTCTAAGACTGTTTTGTTTTCTGCAATTTTTCCAATCTTAATAATTTTGTTAATTATATTTTGATCTATTAAGAAATTTTGTCCTAAACTTTTTTTTGCTANCTTAAAAAAATTCATCAGCTATTTTATATAATTAAAAAATTTAATTGACTCGATCAAGCTTCTGGGGTTAGCAATATTTTTACCGATTATATTTTCTGCCACACCGTGATCTGGTGATATCCTAATATAAGGAAGTCCCAAAGTAATATTTATTGCATTATATTCAAATAAAGCTTTAAATGGCGAAAGAACTTGATCATGATACATTCCAAGAATTACATCAAGTTTATATCTTTTAAAAAGCATAAAACTTGTATCAGGTGAAATTGGTCCTATTACTTTAATTCTTGATTTTTTAATAGTTTTTATAGCTGGAAATATAATTTCTTTTTCTTCTGACTTTTTTGCTGGTGAAAAATTGTGTGGGTTTAAACCTAGAACGGCAATATTGGGATTTATGTTAAAAATTTTTTTGTAAAAATTATNNATAATTTTTACTTTTTTTATAATTTTTAATTTATTTATTTTTTTGCTTACTTGACCTAAAGGTATATGTGTTGTTAACGGTGATACAGATAATTTTTTATTATAAATTAACATTACTTCATTATCTTCTACGCTAGCTTTTTTTGAAAGGAATTCGGTAATACCTTGATATTTATTTTTAAATAAGGTTTGCTTAGAGACTGGACAATTTATAAAGCCAAGAATTTTTTTATTTTTTATAAGGTCTATTGCGATATCAAAACTCTTAAAAATATACTTGTTTGATTTATTTGATATTTTTTGAAAGGGTTTTTTTTGTTTGTATTCGACATTATATACTGGAAGTTCGTTTCCATTTAAATCCTTCATGTTAAAATTACTTTTAATTTTTTTAATTCGAATATGATATTTTAATTTTTTTTTTTGTAAATTTAATAGTTGAATACTTCCAATTACCATCAGGGGTTTGTGAATATATCGTTTTCTCAATTTCCAACTTTTAAAAATAATTTCAGAAGAAATGCTATTTGGCTCTCCAGCAATTATTGCTATAGGTTTAGTCATTTAATAATAATTTATTGTTATCGATTTTCTCAGATTTTTATAATGAGACAACGAGTGCATTCTGAGTATTTTTGTTTTTTCAACTTTTACTAATTGATTTTTTGCATCCTCTAAATTTACAATTTTTTTTAACTTTCTCTTATCTCTGACTTTAAAAAACAATATACCCTCTGGCAAAAAAATAGGTTCTGAAATATTTCCAACGGGAGTGTTGATTATTCTGGATTTAAATTTTTCAGAAATAGCATTTTCACTTATCCAGTCTAAATCTCCACCCTGTAAAGCTGTTTCTGAAATACTTAAATTCATAGCAACTTTTTCAAAACCTTCAATTTTAATTTTATTTTTTATTTCTTTAATTGTAGATTCTAATTTGTCTTTTGGAACTGGTTTAATTATGATTTCTGAAATTAAATACTCTTCAATTTCTTTTTTATTTTGAATTGATTTTAATTGTTCACTTATTTCATCTAGACTAATTACTAATCTATCTTTATATAATTCAAATATTAAACTATTCCACAGAAGTTCTATTTGTATTTGATCAATAACATTTGAAAAGGAATTCCATTAGCAATAAATGTATTTTCAAACGTATCTAAATCCATAAATAAGTTACCAGCTAATTTTTTTAATCCTTTGTCAACGTCAGGTTGATTAAATGTTAAAGAATTATATTTCTCAATTTCAATTTTTTTTATATTTCTTTTAATAATTGATTGTATTGCTCTAGATTGCAATTGTTCTTTTATATCTTGAGTAAAACTTTGACCAGTTAAGATTAAAATTATCTTAATTTCATTTATAATATCCGATTGGGTTATAGCTTTATTTCCAACGGTAGCAAACAATGAGTCTTTAATTACTTTTTCAACTTTCGGTACATCAACTTTTACAATTTCTTTTTTGGGTTCAACCTCTTCGATTGTAAGAGTAGATGATTCCTCACTTTTTGTAATTTGATTTTCTTCCGTCTTTCTTTCAACAGTAGGCGGCTCGAAAAAAAAAGCTGCGTAAAGAAATAGAACTAATGTTAAAAGTACAACTAAAGTAAGCGATGATGTTATAATAAAATAAATTATTTTTTTAATTCTTTGTCAACGTCAGGTTGATTAAATGTTAAAGAATCATATTTCTCAATTTCAATTTTTTTTATATTTCTTTTAATAATTGATTGTATTGCTCCAGATTGCAATTGTTCTTTTATATCTTCAGTAAAACTTTGACCAGTTAAGATTAAAATTATCT
>JAESSC010000019.1 GCA_016764285.1 Pelagibacteraceae bacterium | reverse complement strand
TCTGATCCAAATATTTCAAGATTAATGGCTTATACCATTAATCTTTATAAAGAAATTGAAAAAACTTCTGGTCAGTCGGTTGGATTTAAACCTAGCGGAGGTTTTTATCTTGCTTCAAATGAAGCATGGCATGATTACTTAAAAAGAGAACGTTCTAAAGCACGATACATGGGCCTGGATCAAGAATTTATTTCTTTAGACGATGTGGTAAAAAAGAATCCTATAATTGATCCAAAACATTATATCGCAGCTCTTTGGGATCCAATAGATGGTGAGGTCGATCCATCGGGAGTAACCTATGCTTATGCCAAATCAGCGAAAGTACATGGAGCAAAATATTATACTAATACTCCTGTTTTAAAGACCAATCAGAAAAAAGATGGAACTTGGGACGTTATTACAGAAAAAGGAAATATTAATGCAGAGATTATAATTAATGCCGGGGGATTATGGGCAAGAGAAGTTGGCAAATTAGCTGGAATTAATTTACCAGTTCAACCAATGGAGCACCATTATTTAATCACTGAAACTATTCCGGAAATTAAAGAAAGAGGGAGCGGAACACGCTTACCAGTCGGAACAGATTTTGATGGAAACATTTATTTTAGGCAGGAAGGTTATGGAATGTTGCTTGGCACCTACGAACCTAAGTCGACTCCTTGGCAAGTAAACGGAACTCCAATGAATTTTGGTCATGAGTTGTTAGATCCTAAATTGGAGAACATCCAAGATCGTTTAGCAATTGGATTTAAAAGAATGCCTGCTTTGGAGAAGGCTGGAATAAAAAATATTGTTAACGGTCCTTTTACTTTTGGTCCTGACGGTAATCCTTTAATTGGCCCTGTCCCGGGTATAAAAAATTATTGGGTCGCAGTTGGTGTCATGGCTGGTTTTTGCCAAGCGGGAGGTGTTGGTAAATGTATTGCTGAATGGATTATAGATGGAGAACCTTCAATTGATATATGGGCAATGGATGTGGCACGATTTGGAAATTATGCATCACCAGATTATGGAACCATAAAATCTTCAGAAAATTATGAACGAAGATTTATTATGACTTTTCCAAACGAAACCTTACCAAAAGGAAGAAAGCAGAAAACAACTTCTTTATATGATCGCCTAGTTGCAAGAGGTGCCGTTATGGGAGATGCTTTTGGATTAGAAAATGCTTTATGGTTTGCTAAAAATACAAAAGACGCTCATGAAGAACCAACTTTTAAACGTTCAAGATCACATAATTATGTTGCGGCCGAAGTTGAGGCAGTACGAAATGCGGTCGGTGCAACTGAAATAGCAAATTTTGCAAAACACGAGATAACTGGTGTAAATTCACGAAAATTTCTTGATCATATCATGGCGGGAAGAATACCTAAGCCAGGCAGAATTGCACTTACACCCATGTTAACTCCAAAGGGTAAATTATATGGAGATTTAACAGTTGCTTGTTTTAACGAAGAAAGATTTATGATTTTTGGATCTGGTGCTGTTCAAGAAATGCATCGGAGATGGTTTGAAAAATTTTTGCCAAAAGAGGGAGTAAACTATAAAAATCGATCTGATGATTTACATGGCATTGCCATTTCAGGTCCTAACTCACGCAAATTGTTATCTAGAATTTCTAGAGACGATGTATCAACTGAAGCATTAAAATTTAGAGATACTAGAGAAACATTTATTGGAGGAGTTCCAGCTATTTTAAACCGAATATCTTTTTCAGGAGAACTGGGATATGAAATTTATGTAGCACCTCAATTTCAATTAAAATTATTTGAGGAAATTGAATCTAATGGAAAAGACCTAGGATTAAAATTCTATGGCAGTAGAGCTTTAATGTCCTTAAGATTAGAGAAAAATTGGGGTGTATGGACAATGGATTTTAGACCTGACTTTACCGCAGTAGAATCTGGATTAGATGCTTTTATAAATTGGGATAAAAATTTTATTGGTAAAGAATCAACATTAAATGAAAAAAAACAAGGTCCTAAAAAAAAACTTGTTACTATGACTATAGATACAGAAGATATTGATGTAACAAACGATGAGGCAATTTTAAAAGACAAAAAGTGCGTGGGTTACATTACGTCGGGAGGTTACGCACATCATGTTAAAAAAAGCATGGCCCTTGGTTATGTTCCTATAGAATTATCTAAGCACAACATAACTTTAGATATCGAAATAAACGGAAAACTTTATTTGGCCAATGTCACTGATAGACCTTTGTATGATGCCAATGGTGGAAAAATGAAAAATTAATTAAATTTTTTAAATATTACCGATTAAAACTAAATAATTTACAACTATGAGTTGTCTAAGGGGTTTCATTAATTCTACGTATATGTTTCAATTGTTTTATAAAAATAAATGTAAGGGGGAATTGATGAATACATTTAAAAAACTGTTACTTTCTACAGTGATTGCTTTAGGTTTCACTTCGTTTGGTGGAATAGCTAATGCAGCCTGTGGAAAGGTTGTTATAGCTAATCAAAACTGGGCATCAGCTGAGCTGATGGCTGAAGTCGATAAAGTTATATTAGAAAAAGGTTATGGTTGCGAAGTTGAACTTATTCCGGGTGCAACAATGCCAACATTTACTTCAATGGATGAAAAAGGTTCTCCAGATATGAACCCAGAACAATGGGCTAATGCTGTTTACGTACCTTTAATTAAAGCAGTTGATGAAGGTCGTTTAGTTATTGCCAACAAAGCACCAATTACAGGTCTTGGAGAAGGTTGGTGGTTAACTCCTGGTTCTATTAAAAAACATCCAGAGTTAAAAGGTATGACTGCTGTTGAAATCTTGGAACACCCTGAGTGGTTTCCATCTAAAGAAGATTCTTCAAAAGGAGCTTTTGTTGGTTGTCCTGCAGGTTGGGGATGTCAGTTAGCTAACGCACAACTTTTTAGAGCATTTGAAATGGAAAAAAAAGGTTGGGTATTAGTTGATCCAGGTTCTGCTGCAGGTTTAGATGGTTCAATATCTAAAGCAGCTGAGTCAGGAAATCCTTGGCTTGGATATTATTGGAACCCAACATCAATAGTTGGAAAATATGGTTTAATACAGCTTGATTTTGGTGTGCCATTTGCAGGTAGAGAAAATTGGGACAAGTGTATAACTGTAGCTGAGCAAGATTGTGCAGATCCTAAACCATCTGCTTGGACTGAGTCTGAAGTAAATACAATCATTACAACTAAGTTTGCAAAACAAGGTGGAAAAGACATTGTTAAGTATATTGGAGATCGTACTTATCCAGGTCTTGTAATGAATGGAATGCTTGTTTACATGGCTGACAATCAAGCTGGAGGTTCTGA
This sequence comes from Pelagibacteraceae bacterium, assembly GCA_016764285.1. Taxonomy (GTDB): domain Bacteria; phylum Pseudomonadota; class Alphaproteobacteria; order Pelagibacterales; family Pelagibacteraceae; genus AG-414-E02. The sequence goes on along the minus strand of JAESSC010000019.1, from coordinate 7,234 downwards.
CGCGGCAATTGAATTTTTAAGTAAACACGAAGATGTTTGGACTAAATGGGTATCTTCTGNTGTTGCTAAAAAAGTCAAANCTGGTCTATAAATCATAAGTTATTTNAACGAGCCTATTTATTTAATAGGCTCGTTATTAGTNTAATAAGATAAAATGGAATTCTTTACTAAATTTCCTGTAATGGAACGAATTGCTCTTATGGAGATGAAGAAGGGAATTGATTTAAGTTTTAGACAATTTTCTCGTGAATACGGTAATGGCATAGAAGCTTTTTTTGATCCATTGTTATTTTTTTTAGTATGGTTGGAAAAATTGTTACTTAATTCACCTTGGCCAATAATAATATTGGCTATAGCAATTTTAGCTTGGTTCGGTTCCAGAAGTTGGNCNTTAGTTGTTGGAAGCGCATTAGCATTCATGCTTATTGGCTACTTTGGTATGTGGAATGATTGCATGGCAACAGTCGCAATTATCACTGTCTGCACTACTTTATGTATAGCTGTTGGTATTCCACTAGGAGTTTTAATGTCCAAATCTGATAGAGCTGAAAAAACNATTCTTCCTGTTTTAGATATGATGCAAACTATACCAAGCTTTGTTTATTTAGTTCCAATACTGATGCTTTTAGGCATAGGTAAAGTTCCTGGTTTAATTGCTGTTTGTATTTATGCAGTACCTCCTATTATAAGATTAACAAATCTTGGAATTCGTGAGGTTGATAAAGAAACTTTAGAAGCCATAGATGCTTTTGGAGCCACAACTTGGCAAAGACTGACAAAAGTTCAAATTCCACTAGCACTTCCAACTATATTCGCTGGAGTAAATCAAACTATTATGATGGCGTTAGCCATGGTTGTGATTGCTTCTATGATAGGTGTAAAAGGATTAGGAGTACCTATTTTGCGTGCTATTTCAAATCAATACCTTGCGTTGGGCTTAATGAATGGTTTGGCTATTGTGGCCTTGGCTATTATTTTCGATAGAGTTTCTCAACATTACGGCAAAAGAATTCAAAAGCACCGTGAAGGAAGAAACTTATGAGTGCGGTTAAAATTAAAATTGAATCTTTATATAAAATTTTTGGAAAAAACCCAAAAGAAGGAATGNAACATGTTAAAAATGGTGTTGATAAAGNTGAACTTTTAGAAAAATATAACCATGTCCTTGGACTTAAAGATATTAATCTTGATATTCATGAAAAAAGCATTCAGGTAGTTGTAGGTTTATCTGGCTCAGGAAAATCTACTTTAATTAGACATATTAATCGTCTAATTGAACCTACATCGGGAAAAATTACAGTCGATAGGACGGATGTAATGTCTTATGACAAAAATGCTTTAAGAAATTTTAGGAGACGAAAAACAGCAATGGTATTTCAAAGATTTGCTCTAATGCCGCATATGACCGTTATCAAAAATGTTTCTCTTGGATTAGAAATGCAAGGAATTGATCCAAAAGAAATTGAAAAAAGAGCATTACACTGGATTCAAAAAGTGGGTTTAAGTGGTTACGAGGAAAGATATCCTCAACACTTATCGGGCGGTATGCAGCAACGAGTAGGTCTTGCTAGAGCACTTGCCAATGATTCTGATATCTTGTTAATGGACGAACCCTTTAGTGCGCTCGATCCTTTAATAAGAAAAGATGTGCAGGAAATTCTTTTAGAAATTCAATCAGAATTAAACAAAACGGTCGTTTTTATTACTCACGACTTAGACGAAGCNCTTAAACTTGGAGACAGAATAGCCATTCTCAAAGATGGAGAAATGGATCAGGAAGGTTTGCCGGTAGATATTTTGTTAAATCCTGGAACTGAATATGTAAGAAAATTTGTTGAAGATGTTAATCGTTCTCGTGTTTTAAGANCCAAACACATTATGCAAAAAGTNAATGGGATAGATTTATCCAGAGCTTTTGTGGTTAATGAAAATGATTTTATCGAAAAATTTATTGATAGAGTTGTAACGGAAAAACCATCAATGATTGCTGTTCAAGATAAACAAAACAAGAATGTGGGCTGCATTTCATCAAAAAGACTTTCTGAAATCTTAAAAAAATAGCTTATATTAATTTAATATGAGTAAAAATAATAATTATCGAATAGACAATCTTCAATACAGCAACTGGTCTAAAGAAATATTCCAGATAAATAATGAAGCAAAATTAGACGCGGTTCACGTCACTATCGCCTACCATGAAGATTTTGATGAAGTGAAAAAGAATGTAGCGACATGGAATAAATACTTTCAAGATTATAAAGATTTAATATTTCTGGGAAAAACGTTTCAAGATATTGAAAAAGCTCATCAAGAAAAGAAAACAGCAATTTTTTTTGGATTCCAAAATTGTTCTCCCATAGAGGATGATATTGGTTTAGTTGAAGCAGTTCATAAAATGGGTGCGCGATTCATGCAGCTTACTTATAACAATCAATCATTATTAGCGACTGGCTGTTATGAAAAAAATGATAGTGGAGTTACGCGAATGGGAAAAGAAGTAATTAAAGAAATGAACAGAGTAGGAGTGGTTGTAGACATGTCACATTCAGCCGAGAAATCAACTTTCGATGCAATAGAGTTATCATCAAAACCCATAGTAATTACACATGCAAATCCATCTTTTTGGTTCGCAGCAAAAAGAAACAAATCAAATGGACTTTTAAAAGCTCTAGCAGATTCTGGTGGAATTTTAGGCCTTTCTTTATATCCTCATCATTTGAAAGATGAATCAAATTGTACGCTTGAAAGCTTTTGTGCAATGGCTGCAAAAACTTCAGAAATTATGGGAGTTAAACATATTGGGATAGGATCGGATCTTTGTTTAAACCAACCTAATTCTGTTGTTGAATGGATGAGAAATGGAACATGGACTAAAACAAAAGATTATGGAGAAGGNAGCTCAAACAATCCACATTTTCCAAAACAACCAAAATGGTTTGAAGATGCTCGGGGATTTAATAATTTAGAACAAGGTTTAAAGAAAGTTGGATTTCAAGACACCGAGGTAAATGACATACTGGGGAATAATTGGTATAATTTTTACCGAGGTATAAACAATTGAATAAACCTAATATAAAACTTCGAGATCCTTCAATTGTGATGAAGTTATCAAGACTGGGCTCATTTCATCAATCTAAATTATCATTTCTTAGAAGCTTCATCAGAGAATTCAAAAAGTGGAATTATAAAAGAAATTTATTCGATCTTGATGAAAATGGTTATGGTACTGCGGTATATTCATTTGAAAAAAATGGAAGAAATTATTCATTGGTTTGTTTTGCGCAACATATAGAGCCACACGAAAGATCTGATAGAGTGATTGCTACAAAATGGGATGCAGCGTTTGTTTTACATGATGGAGTTCCAACCGAAGAAGATATAGACCGTCTTAGAGACAACGTTCCTAAACAAGAAATAGGGAGAGTATCTTATAAGGAGCTTACTTTATCTAGAGCAAATAAATCAGTAAGAGCATTCGATCACGTAGTGAAGTCATTAAGCGAAGGNAAACAACCAGATAAAGATTTATTAAGTAAAGTGGGTTATTTATATAGAACAACAGCAGTTTATGGTTCAGGAAAATTTGGCCTAGCTGATCGTTTTAGAATTAAAGATAGAAAAGAGATTTACGGTCCTTTTAGATTAGAAATGATGTTGGTTTATCTGGTTCGTCAGTTTACTTTCGATCAAGTNAATCATATTGCNCAATCTAAGAATCCAAATAAAGCGGCNACTCTAGATGAAAATATTGCAAGAAACTTAGGCATAGGAAATTCAACAGGATTGGGCATGGCACCTTTTATAGTTAATCATCCAACACTTTTGCATAATTGGATTTATTGTAGAGAAAAAGCTTTAAGGGAAATTAGATCTATAGAAAAGATAAGTGTTGATGATTTTAATCTTTTTATAGATTGCTTCANTAAATCAAAATTGAGCATTGATTCATGGCTAACTGATAGCAAATATCAAAATAATAAAATTAATTCCTTAAAATCTGATTTGGTAAAATTTACTCAATATTTGGAAAAAGATTATTCAACAAAAACTAGTTATTTATGGAATAAAATTTATCTATGGGTCGAAGAAAATCTTGGTGAAGAGTGTATTGAATACATTGTATCTATGATGATGGAGCCCTACGATCATATTATTGATCCATTAATTAATGGAATGAGTTCAGAAGAAGAGAAATACTTTAATATTCCTNCTCACAGAAAAGTCTCNGATCTTAAANAAATCATTGAAAATAATTATAAATCAATTATTAAAATCGATTTTAAGGAAAAAAATANNATCGCTAATTTTTGGTTTATATCAAAAAATAAAGAGGAACCCAGAGTTGCTAATAGACATGAGGAACCAGGTTCTAAATTGGAACAGCCATTAGCTATTGCAAGAGATATTAAGCAACTCTATGAAAGAGTGATAAAAACAAAACAAACAGATACTGTTGCAAAATTTTTATTCAATAATGATGATGTAAGACATGTTGTTAGAAGAGCTTTCATTGTTGAACAATTTCCATATTCTGAAATTCAGGACAACACTATTGGCGCTTCATTGGTGCCAATAGATATGCTTCGATTAAAACTTTCTTTTTTTGGAGCTGTTAAATTTGATCCCAGATCAGATAAATGGCTTAGAATAAATATGTATCAAGGAGCACCTTTGCCCCATGAAATGAAACGTTCAAATGATACTTGGGTTTATAATTCACTTCATTAATTATGCAGTCATTTAGCGAAATTGATACAACATCAAAGCGAGCTTCTAAAGCAGCTGGATTTGCTTGGGGTATTGCCGAAGAAGTNGGCAAAAATATGAGAAATTTAGAAATGTTTGGATTGCCAGGTGTGAAGAATTTAAATTTATATCTTCAGAAAATTAANAAAAGTCCTACAGAAAAACCTAAAAAAATAGAAAAAGAAAACAAACCTCAATCTAAAGAATTTTGTCCAATTCATTGTGGCACCATTTTTTTAGATAACTGCAAAATGTTGGAAGCATTAAAGTCAATTAAATTTTTTAATGTTAGCTATCCCTTATTACTATTACCATTTCTTAGTAGAGCATCAGACATAGTGGGAAAGAAGATANNTGNACAATATGAAGAAAATAATTTTTTGTTGAATTTTAATAAAACTATTTTTTCTAAAAATATTAAAAGTGATCAAATTATTACCTTGGCAAAGGAAGTTTCTATAGAATTTTTAGAAAATAATAATTCATTTTCCGATCAGGAATGGAAGGAGCTTTATAAACTTTCCGAAGAAACTTTTGTTGAGGAAACTGATAGTTTAAAAGCAAAAGGGGCAGGGGCAGGTTTAACGGATAACGACTGAATCTTACTAATTTAAAATTTAAAATTGTTCAGTTTCGGTAGAATCTTTCATTGCCGTTGTAGAGCTTTCACCTGAACTAATTGTATTTGATACCGCATCAAAGTANGTGGTNCCAACTTCTTTTTGATGTTTAGTAGCNGTATAACCATCACTTTCACTCGCAAACTCTTGTTGCTGTAAAGTTGAATAAGCGGTCATTCCATTATTTTTATATTTTCTTGCTAAATCAAAAACAGCATAGTTTTGAGCATGAAAACCTGCAAGGGTTATAAATTGAAACTTGTAACCCATTTTACCAATTTCCTTTTGAAAATTTTTTATTTCATTATCTGATAAATTTTTTTTCCAATTAAATGAGGGCGAACAATTGTAAGCTANTAATTTACCTGGAAATTTATTATGAATTGCTTNNGCAAAAATCTTCGCTTCTTTTAAATCAGGTTTAGCCGTTTCGCACCAAATTAAATCACTATAAGGTGCATAAGCCAAACCACGGGAAATAGCTTGGTCTAGNCCACATTTAACATAATANAATCCTTCTGGTGATCTTTTTCCTGTAAGAAANTGTTTGTCATTTTCATCAAAATCATTAGTAATTAATTTTGCAGCGTTTGCATCAGTTCTTGCCAAAATAATAANAGGAACACCCATGATATCTGCAGCAAGTCTCGNTGATTTCAAATTTCTAACCATAGTTTGGGTAGGCACTAAAACCTTGCCACCCATATGACCACATTTTTTTTCTGAAGCAAGTTGNTCCTCAAAATGGNCTCCTGCTGCGCCAGNTTTTATAAATTTTTTTGTGAGTTCAAATACATTTAGTGGNCCACCAAATCCAGCTTCGCCATCTGCTANGATTGGCATCTGAAAATCTATTTTATCTTTTTCATTAATTTTACCTTCGATAATTTCCATATGTTGAATTTGGTCAGCTCTGATTAATGCATTATTCATTGCCTCTACTAATTTTGGCGCACTATCGTAAGGATATAAACTTTGATCTGGATACATTTCACCAGCACTATTTGCATCAGCAGCTACTTGCCACCCACTTAAATAAATAGCTTTTAGACCCGCCTTAGCATGTTGAACTGCATGATTNCCTGATAATGAACCTAGTGTATTTACGTAGGGTTCAGTATTTAATAAATTCCAAAGTTTTTTTGCAAGTGATTTACTAAGTGAATATTCAATATTAAATGTGCCCTTAAGCTTNTGCACGTCTTGCTCTGAATAATCTCTCTTAATCCCAGCAAATCTTTTTAGGTCAAATGAGACATTGCTCGTTTTAATATTTGCTTTCATGAATTTCGATCTTACGGGNTATTAAAGATTGGCCTTATTGATTGATATCAAATTCTTGCTGGANATCGTTCATACCAGCACTTCCCCAATCCTGATCATCTTCTCGAACGTAGANGCCACTTTCAGAAAATTGGCTACTTTGTTGATTTTTCTCAACTTGTTTATTTGGATCCAATAAGTCGTTCATGCATTTACTATATTTACAAAAAATTGTAGATGCAATATTTTTCTTGATTTTCATAATAAATTAGTAAATATTTGTAAATAAATTATTTACTATTTGTAAATTTTGTAAAAATGTCTCAAATAAGCTTACAAATTGGCTATAAAATTAAAAGCAAAAGAAGAAAGCTTGGTATTTCACAAGTTGATATGGCTAAAAAATTGTCCATTTCTTCAAGTTATCTAAATTTAATTGAAAGCGGTAAACGCAAAATAAACGTAGATCTTCTGCTTAAATTAGCGAATGAGCTTGGAATTGAAATATCAGATATTTCTAAACAAACAGATACAAATCTGTATCAAAATTTAATGGATTTATTAGGAGATAATTTATTTGAGGATTTAGACATTACAAATTTTGA
>JAESSC010000018.1 GCA_016764285.1 Pelagibacteraceae bacterium | reverse complement strand
TTTTAAAGGGTTTATTAACAAAAAATGCTATTTTAGTAGTAAATAAATCAGATTTAATAAAAGGAAAATTAAATAGTAAGTTTAAAAAATACGAAAACGTTTTGATATCCATAAAAAAAGATTCAAATTTAAATAAACTAATTACAAAAATAAAAAGTAAATTAAAAAATAAATTTACAACAGCTGAAGATATTTTAATCACTAGAGAAAGACACAGACAAAATTTAAAAAACTGTGCTCAACATTTGGAAAAATTTCAAAAAAAGAAATCTGCTCAAGATTTTGATAAAGCTGCTGAAGACTTAAGATTAGCTACAAGACACCTAGGAATGATCGTAGGAAAAGTAGATGTAGAGGAGCTATTAGGTAGCATTTTTAACGATTTTTGCATTGGTAAATAACTAGTAAAAAGAAAACTGAAGGTATGGACATTCATGAAGTTTATTATTCACCAATGAATACTGTGGGTGATGATGAACGGAAAGATTGGGAAGATATGTATATAAAAAAATATTTAAAAGAGTTTGGATCTTTACCTCCAAATAACCATCAGAATGGCCGTCAAAAATAGATAATAATTTGGGGCCCTAATCGGGCCCCATAAAATCCTTGTAAATCTAAAATAGAAATATACATTTAAGTCATGAACAATTTAGACTTTGATGTAGTGGTAATTGGTGGAGGCCATGCAGGCTGTGAAGCTGCTGCTGCATCAGCACGTATGGGAGTAAATACTGGTTTGTTTACTCATAAGATAGAAACCATAGGTGAGATGTCTTGTAACCCGGCTATAGGTGGCTTAGGTAAAGGACATTTAGTTAAAGAGATTGATGCCTTAGATGGAGTCATGGGGGTTGTGGCTGATAAATCAGGAATTCAGTTCAGATTGCTAAACAGAAGCCGAGGTCCTGCTGTTCGAGGTCCTAGAACGCAGTCAGATCGAGCTTTATATAAGAAATATATGCAAAAAACTCTTTTAAGTTATTGTAATTTAAGAGTTTTTTCAGACCCTGTTATTGAGTTCATATTTAATAGAAATCAGGTCATTGGCTTCCATACCAAGTCAGGAAAAAAAATAAATTGCAAAAAAATGATTTTAACTACAGGAACTTTTTTAAACGGTTTAATTCATATTGGTGATGAAAAGACTCCTGCTGGGAGACATGAAGAAAAACCTTCAACAGGTTTAAGTGAACAGTTAGAAAAATTTAAAATGAAATTAGGAAGACTTAAAACTGGAACACCACCTAGACTGGATGGATCTACTATTAATTATAATGGCTTGGAAAAACAAGATGCTGATACTGACCCAGAATATTTTTCTTTTTTAACAAATAAAACTTACAATAAACAAATTGCTTGTAGTGTTACATACACAAATAAAAAAGTTCATGACATCATAAGAAAAAATTTGTCTAAAAGTGCAATGTACTCTGGAAGCATTAAAGGTGTTGGCCCGAGATATTGTCCTTCTATTGAAGATAAAATTGTAAAATTTTCTGATAAGACTAGACACCAAATTTTTTTAGAGCCAGAAGGTTTAAATGACACAACAGTGTATCCGAATGGAATCTCGACCTCTTTACCGGCTGATGTACAAGCAGAAATATTAAGTAAAATCAATGGATTAGAGCGTACTCGCATAATAAGACCTGGATACGCTATTGAATACGATTATGTTGATCCGCGAGAGCTAAATCACACTTTGGAAACTAAAAAAATAAAATCACTTTACCTTGCTGGTCAGATTAATGGAACAACAGGTTATGAAGAAGCTGCTGCTCAAGGACTCATGGCTGGAATTAATGCTGCACTATCAATCAAAGATCGAGAGCCACTAGTTCTCGATCGTGCTCAAGCATACATCGGAGTCATGATAGATGATTTAGTAACCAAAGGAGTTGCTGAACCATATCGTATGTTTACATCTCGAGCTGAATACAGATTGAGTCTAAGGGCTGACAACGCAGATACAAGATTAACTCAAGTTGGAATCGATATTGGTTTAGTTCAAAATTCAAGAGCAAAAGTATATACGAAAAAAATCAATAAAATCAATGAATTAAGTAATAGTTTAAAAAGCTTGAAAATATCACCAAATAAAGCTGAAAAATTTAACATTAAGATTGCAAAGGATGGGATCAAAAGATCAGCTTTTGATATGTTGTCAAGGGAAGGAGTTACTTTTGACAAATTAAGATCAATTTGGAATAAAATACCTCTAGCATCTAGGAAAGAGGAAGAGCAAATTGAAATAAGTGCACATTATTCAGGATATTTGGAGAAACAGGAAGCTGACATTATTGCATTTAGAAAAGATGAAAATCTAATAATACCCGAAGGTATAGATTATAGTAAATTAAGTGGTCTCTCTAATGAAGTTATAAGCAAGTTCAAGCTTATAAAACCGCAAACTCTAGGACAGGCACTTAGGATAGACGGAATTACACCTGCGGCTGTTTATATTTTACTATCTCACGTAAAAAGGAGACATCAGAAGCTTAAAAGGGCATAGATGAGCCAATCTATTCAGATTGCTGCATTCAGTAAATTTATACAAGTTTCACGTGAAACAATTACAAGTTTAGTAAAATACGAAAATTACCTAATTAAATCTAACAAAACACTAAATTTGATAGGAAAATCAACAATTAATGAAATATGGCTATGACATTTTCTAGATAGCTCGCAAGTTATTGATTTTATTGACAAAAATACAGGAAGCCTAATAGATTTAGGATCCGGCGCAGGTTTTCCGGGTTTGATCATAGCAATTTTAGCTAAAGATAGAAAAATCAATTTAAAAGTAAAATTAATTGAAAAGAGTCCGAAAAAAGCATCGTTTCTAAGAGAAATAGTAAACTATCTTAATTTGAATGTTGAAGTTTTAAACATAAATGCGTTAACGCATGCACAGAAGTTAGAAGCAGATTTATTTGTTGCAAGAGCATTTAAGCCTTTAAAAATTATTTTACAGTTTTTAGACAAAAATACGGAAAATTGGAAAAAAGTTTTCCTTTTTCTGGGGAAAACNGGACAAGATGAGTTACTTCAAGCTTCAAAAAGTTGGCATATCAAGTATAAGCAAAGNATGAGTGTAACTAGCAATGATTCTNTAGTTATAGAAATTAATAAACTTANAAAAAAATAAATTGAATAAAACTCAAACTATTNCAGTTTTAAATCAGAAAGGTGGAGTTGGCAAAACNACCACGGTGATTAATTTGGCCACCGCACTATCTTTTATGANCAAAAAAGTTTTGGTTATTGACTTGGANCCACAAGGAAATGCCACTACAGGATTTGGTTTAAACAATGNTGATAATATAAAAACAATTTATGATGTACTAAATGGTAATTGCCATTTTGAAGAANCTATNAAAGATACGAAAATTAAAAATTTAAAAATTATTTCATCNAACGTAGATTTATCAGGTTTAGAANNTGAAACGGCCAGNGNAANCAGAAGAGCCCTTTTATTAAAAGACAAAATTGATAACTTTGTTAAAAGTCAAATAAATGACTTTTCATATATTTTTATCGATTGCCCTCCTTCTCTTAGTCTTCTAACGATCATGTCACTTGTTGCTGCTAAATCTTTAATTGTTCCTCTTCAAACTGAGTTCTTTGCTCTTGAAGGATTGAGTCAATTAACAAAAACAATTGATCGAATTAAAATTAAATTGAATCCAGATTTGATTATTCGGGGAGTACTTTTAACTATGTTTGATAAAAGAAATAAACTTTCATCTCAAGTGGATATAGAAGCGAGGAAGTTTTTTAAAAACAAAGTTTATCAAACGGTGATACCACGAAATGTCAGATTATCAGAAGCTCCCTCCCATGGAGTTCCTGTTTTAATTTATGATAAACTTTGTTCAGGAAGTAAATCTTATTTTAGTTTTACTGAGGAATTTTTAAAGCAAGAAAATATAATGGAGAGTGCTGCATAATGATTGAAAATCGTTTTAAGAAGGGGTTAGGTAGAGGCTTGTCATCATTAATAGGTGATTCTTCCAAAAAAATTGAAACAAATAAAATTTCAATAAATGATCTTACAAGAAATATGTTTCAGCCTAGAAAAAATTTCAGTAAAGAAAGTTTAGAAGAATTAGCTAATTCCATTAGAGAACAAGGAGTCATACAACCAATTATTGTCAGGCCTAATAAATCTTCAGATGGCAAGTATGAAATAATAGCTGGAGAACGGAGATGGTTAGCTTCTCAAAATGCAGGTCTACATGAAATTCCGGCTGTGGTTTTAAATGTCAATGATGTTAAATCTTTAGAGTTTTCTCTTATAGAAAATGTTCAAAGACAAGACCTAGACCCGATAGAAGAAGCTCGTGGCTACCAAAGATTGATAAATGATTTTAATTATAATCACGATAAATTATCTAAGTTTATTGGCAAAAGTAGAAGCTATATAGCCAATTCATTAAGATTATTATCTCTTCAAGAAGAGATTTTATTAATGGTTGAACAAGGAAATTTGTCAGCAGGTCACGCGAGAACATTAATAGGATTACAAAACTCAGTTGAACTCGCTAAAAAAATTATACAAAAAAAACTTTCCGTAAGACAAGCTGAGGTCTTAGCAAGACAGTTTAAAAACAAAAAATTTAAATTAATTCATAAAAAAGATCCAAATATATTAGATTTACAAAGAGTTTTAGAAGAAAAAACAGGATTAAGTGTCTCTGTCACTAATAGGAAAAATAATTCAGGAACAATTTCTTTTGCATATCAAGACCTTAATCAATTAGATAGAATTNCCAATNTAATTAAGAATAATTATTAGCCTTTTTACATAGTTTAGTAAAAAAGTTGAAAAAAATTATTTTTGATATTTGAGGATTTTTTTTACATAAGACTTCGGTATCATTAATNTCATNNATTNCTGTTTTNAGATCANTCAAACTCCAAATAGTTAATTGTTTTTTTACCATTGATTTTTCTTTCCAAAAAATTGGAGGTTTAGATGCGCTCAATAAACTGTCTAGACTATTATAGTTGGACTCTAATTCTTTCATATTAAGCAATCTTTGTATTTTGTTGCTTAGTATTCTTAATAAAAATATTTGATTAACAGTATTTATATACAGCTCTGACAAAATTTTTTTATATTGTAAAATATTACCACATAAACATTCATTAATAAGACTATCTGATTTATATTCACCAGNAAAATTAATTATAGATTTTATCTTATCAATTTCTATTTTTTTTTTATTTAATGAAAAAGATTTGATTTTTTCAATTTCGTTTTTCAAATTATTACGATCGTTATTAGATTTTTCAATCAANAANTTNACCGATTCTCTTGANAAGNTTATATTANTTTTTTTAAGTTCTGCTTTTGCAATAATTTCTAAATCTTTATCATTATCCAAATAACATGGAATACATAGGGTTTTTAAATTTGTTTCAAAAAAATTTCTTAATTTAGATTTTTTTTCTAATACCTCAGCAAAAATTATTAAAAATACATTTTCAGGGNATCTATCTACGATATCATTTACTTGTTTAATTATTTTATCTGTCCCGTTATTAATGGTAATTATTTTTTTATTACTAAATAACGATCCTGAATAAATAGAATTATAAAAATTTTCTTCATTATCAATTATGTCATTTTCGTATAGTGACAAAAGTTCTATATTAGCATCTTGCTGACTCACTACTNTTTTAATGGATTCCCTAATATCTTTTTTTAATCCACTATTTTCNCCATATAATAAAAACACNTTATATTTTAAGANGTTNGANGGATTNCTTTGTATTTCGTAACTTTTTAAGATCACTTTATTATAAATTTTGCGCAAGTCTGGTTACTAACTCTTGGTATGTTTTGTTTAAGAGGTCTTCAATGGACCTATTTTCTAAATCAACTGTATCAGAGTATTTATCTTGNACCTTGTAGATTAGTGAAGAAACAAAGATTTGATTTAATATTTTATCTTTAGTTATAAAATCCGTTACTTTAATATCTGTATTTAAAGTAATTTTGTATTGTAAAATTNTTCCAGNACTATCCTTAGTTGTTACATTTTTATCTTTTGATACCTTAATTACAAGATCAACTCTTCTTAAATTTTGATCATCCTTTTTAGATTTAGATAAACTGTATAATTTAGAATAAATTTTATTTCCCAATATTTTATTACCCTCTATTGAATAATCAGCAATTTCAAATTGTAAATTTGTTGAACCAAAAATTGGTTCGTATCCAGCGCACCCATTGATAAAAAGCAGTAGAATAAATGAGAAAATTGGATAAATTACTTTTTTCATTTTTTTGTTATGAAGTTTACTAATTTATTTTTAATATAAATATTTTTTATTATTTTTGCAGTATTTTCTACATATTTTGAAACATTATCAATTTCTTTTGATTTTTTTATAACCATTGTTTCTTTTGCATTTATTGGCATTTCTAATATACCTCTTTTTCTTCCGTCCACCTGTACAACTATTGTACAATTTTCCTCTTTAAGTAATTTAGAATCATATTTTGGCCAATAGTATTTTTTATTTATTTTTTCACAGCATTCATGAGCCAAATGTGGAACAAGTGGCATTAATAACATTATTATTTTTTCCCATTCATTTTTTAAAGTTTTATTTGACGTTTTGTTATTAATGACATGATGGTAAAGCAAATTGTATATTTCATGTATATTAGCTATTACGACGTTATATTGAAAATTTTCTAAGTTTTGGGTTACATTATAAACAGTCTTATTCACAGCTATTTGTAGCTCGATATCTTCAGATTTTGATGTTGAATCTTTTTTATTCAAAATTTCATTATTCATTTTCCAAAGTTTTTGAATAAATTTAAAAGCAGCAGAAACCCCCTCCAGTGACCATTGAACGTCTCTTTCTGGCGGGCTATCTGACAACATAAACCATCTAATTGAATCTGCTCCGTAGACACTAATCATTTCTTCTGGATCTACTATATTTTTTCTTGATTTAGACATTGACTCAGAGGGTCCTAACACAATCTTTTTTTTATCTTTTTTTGCGATCCAATTTCCATCAGAATTTTTTTCAACTTCATCTGGATATAACCATTGGTTCTCTTCATTTTTATAAGTTTCGTGACAAACCATTCCTTGAGTAAATAGGCTTTTAAATGGTTCAATATAATTAAATTTTTTATTATTATATGATAATGCTCTCATAAAAAATCTAGAGTAAAGCAAATGTAGAATTGCATGTTCCACTCCTCCAATATATTGGTCAACAGGCATCCAATATTTAAGATCGTTTATTTCATAACCATATTTTTTATTTTTTGGTGAACAAAATCTTAAAAAATACCAAGAAGAATCTACAAAGGTATCAAGGGTATCTGTTTCTCTAATAGCTTTTTCTCCTGAAGAAAGTTTGGTAAATTTCCAAGTAGGGTGCTTTTCTAATGGGTTTCCTGTTATATGAAGATTTACATCTTTGGGTAATAATACGGGTAAATCTTTTTTTTTAACAGGGAATGCTTGTCCCTTGCCATTGTATACTATTGGAATTGGACAGCCCCAATATCTCTGTCTAGATACACCCCAATCTTTAAGGCGAAATGTAATTTTTTTTTTTCCTAATTTTTTTTTAGTAATTACTTTAATAATTTTTTCTATAGCCTTATTCACTGTAAGATTGTTTAAAAAATCGGAATTAAATAATATTCCATCTCCAATAAAAGCTTCGTTTTTAATAACAAATTTAGTAGCATCCATGTTCTTTGGTTTAACTACTGGTAATACTTTAAGCTTGTATTTGTTTGCAAAATCTAAATCTCGTTGATCGTGTGCTGGACAACCAAATATTGCTCCCGTTCCATAGTCCATTAAAACAAAGTTTGCAATATAAACTGGAAGCTTAATTTTATTCTTTAAAGGATGAATTGCAAATAAGTCAGTATTAAAGCCAATTTTTTCAGCATTAGCNAATGCCTCTTCNGTTGTTCCCATTTTTGAACATTCNGATTTAAAGGAAAGAAANNCTTTNCTCCCTTCAAAATTTTTTGCAATTGGGTGGTCAANCGAAAGCGCAATAAAAGAAGCNCCAAATATGGTATCNGGCCTTGTNGTAAAAACTTTTATTTTATCGNATTTNTTNTTCTTATCGATTTGAAAATTTATTTCACAACCGTAAGATTTACCTATCCAATTTTTTTGCATCAGTTTAACTTTTTCCGGCCAATTTTTTAAGTTTTGAAGTTCGTCTAATAAACTTTGTGAAAATTTTTTGATATTAAAAAACCATTGAGAAAGTTTTTTTCTTTCTACTACTGTACCTGAGCGCCAGCCTTTTCCATTAATCACCTGTTCATTAGCTAAAACAGTTTGTTCAGTAGGATCCCAATTTACATAAGTATCTTTTTTGTAAACTAAGTCTTTTTCAAATAATTCCAAAAAAAATTCTTGTTGATGTTTGTAATATTCAGGATCACAAGTTGATATTTCTCTATCCCAGTCCAGTGAAAGACCAAGTAGTTTTAATTGTTTTTTCATAGTTTCTATATTTTTTTTAGTCCAATCTTTAGGATGAAGATTATTTTCGCGAGCAGCGTTTTCTGCAGGCAATCCAAATGAGTCCCAACCCATTGGATGTAAAACATTAAAACCTCTAAGTTTCTTATATCGAGCTAATACATCTCCGATTGTATAATTGCGGACATGTCCCATATGAATTTTACCAGATGGGTAAGGAAACATTTCTAGGCAGTAAAATTTTTTTTTCTTTTTATCAACATTAACAACATTAGTTTTTTTTTCGGACCAAAAATCTTGCCATTTTTTTTCAACATTTTTTATATTGTATCTTTCCATGAATCGTAAAAAACTAAATTTTCATTTATTTTGAAAATATAGGCTATTTAAGGTTTAAGATCGGGTCTCTTTTTTCTTGTTTTTCTTCTATATTCTTTTTCAAAAATTGCTGCCTTTTTAAGAATAGCGACTTGAAGCTCATATTCCAGAGCACTCGATATTTTTTTAACTATACATTTTTGTTTAATATTACATTTTTTTTTGTGCACAATTACTTTAATTCCATCAGCTCTTATTTCATTTGATAAAAATCTTATTGTAATTTTAATTGATTCATCCGATGCCGTTCCTTCGTTATACCAATCGGTGGTGATAATCCCGCCCGAATAATCGACGTTAGATAGTGGTAAAAAATCGAGTATTTCTAACGTGGCTCGCCACATAGGATTAGAACTGGCGAACTGATAATTGGTTTTACTTCCACCACCCAACGCTCCACCCAGTGTTATACCCCTACCTTCTTCAAGATTTTTTTTCACTCTTTCTTGAGCATTGGGTGAGACTTTTCTAGCGTCGGCCGGGTCCCAAATTCCACAAGAATTTAAGGAAACCAAAAAAGCGATCGCAGCCGATATATAAAAAATATTTTTTTGAATGTGATTTAAAAATTTCATTAACCTAATTTATTACATTAACTTTCGCTTGGAAATTACTAATAAAAGGTACAAAAAAGTTAATTAAAACACGCGTTTTAAGCTAAATCAGATTAAATTGTGATAAATATGCAACAAATTCTAAAAATATAAGTATTGCAACGCTTTTTTGATTTTTTTTTCATTTTCAAGTGTTATTTTTGCATCATTCATGTGAATAAACAAACTAATTAAGGAGAATATATGAATAAATTAACAAAAATAGGAGTATCTGCATTGTGCGGATCTCTGGCATCTGTTGCAGCTGCAAATGCAGGCTCAATGGATGTAACCGGTGGCGCTTCGGCAACGTATACCTCTTTGAGTGATACAGTTGTTGGTAACCCGTTAGGTATGACAACGGCTCTGACGTTTACTGGTAATGGTGAACTTGATAACGGAAGTACGTTTAAAGTAGGAGTTGTCTACGATAACAAGACTGCATATTCTTCCTCTTCTATAGCACTTACCACACCAAGTCTAGGTACATTTACCTATGATGAAGGTGCTGGAACTGGTATCGACCGTATCGATGATATGATGCCAACTGCTTGGGAAGAAACAGATGGTACCGGTCTAACAACAGGAGCAAAAACAGTTGGTGGAGTTGGTGTTGTCACTGATATTGAATGGAATGTAGGCATGGGATTGCCAGATGGCATGAACGTTTACGCTTCATTCGCACCTCGACCAGACGGTTCGGCAAATGCCAAGAAAGGCACTAGTGGATCATCAACCATAGGTAATGGTAATGGTTGGGATGTTGTAATAACTCATAGTGGACTTTTAGATGGTTTGAATGTCTTTGGTGGTTTTTCTACAATCAACCAAAACGCAACTTGGGGCGATAAAGATTCTGAAGCTTATGGAGCTACGTACGCTATCGGAGGCGCTACAGTTGGATACCAACA
>JAESSC010000017.1 GCA_016764285.1 Pelagibacteraceae bacterium | reverse complement strand
AAAGTATCCTACTAAAAGAGAACATAGAGGAGGAAGATTCTTTGGCAAAGGGAAATTAAAATTTTCAATTAATTTTCTTAGAAATATGTATGGGGTACCTTTTATTATTTTTTTTTTATTGTTTTCAATAAGATAGATTTTTTTTTATTAAATTCCCAAATTTTATCGGGGTCAGCTCCAATTATTGTATATCGTCCTCTTATTCTGCGTTTTTCTACCGATTCGAATATAAAACTATTTTCTTTTATTAAAAAATTATTAATTATATTTTCAATAATTTTATTATTCTTACAAGCAGTTTGGTGAAATATTATTTGATTTTTTTTATTTTTATGTTTTTTTTTAAAATTAATGAAGCTTGTATTTATATTCATTAAAAATAATTTTTAGTTTTAGCTAATGTTTGATAATTAATATTTATTTCGTATTTATTTTCGAGGTAAGAATTATAGGTATTATACAAATCAGTAGTTATTTTATTTTTGGACAAATCAAAATATTTTTTATAGTTTTCCGTTTTTACACCAATAGATACGTTTTCGATTTTATCAATATAAATTAAAAAANTTTCTGAAAATTCAATGTCCGCGACAACTATTACTTTTTTTTCTGAAAATGCATAAATCTGATTAATAAGCTCTTGTTTTAAAACATTATCATCATTGCGATTTTCAAGTCTAATCTTTTTAATAACAACCTTTTCATCTTTTGANAACTTGTCAAAGTNGTTTTTTTTGAAATTATTTTTATTTATTTTACTAATTATTTCAGAAATTAATTTTCTTTTAGTTTGTTTTTTAAGGTTTAATAGTATTTCTTTTTTAACCGATTGATCAGTGACTTTTCTCTGAATATTTTCAGTTTTAGTTAGCTCGACAATAAAATAATTATTATCATGNTCTATTAGAACCGTTGGTTCTANTTGATCTATATCAAAAANTTTTTTAATTAATTNATTGGGAAAGTGGGTGTCTGTTTCGNATTTTCTGTCTTGATCCAATTCATTAAAAGTTGCTGAGGTTGCGGATGCTAAATTAAATCTATTCAATAGAAAGTCTAAATTCTTTCCTTCAAATATCAGGTCATCAATTTCGTCAATCTTTTGAAAAAATAAATCGGTAAATTCATNATCGCCAGTTAAATTTTTTGGATTTAATTTGATAAATTGAATCGACTTGTAAATTATTTTATAGGTATCTTTATTTTGATTAAAATATGATTCAATTTGATTTTCATTAAAGCTTGATTTTTTCTCAAAAACGTCATTTAAATTTATAACTTCAATATTTCTTTTTTGATTTATTTTATCATACGCTATATTAACCAAAAATTTTGAAGGCATAATTCCTTTTCCAATGAAATCGAACAGCTGTTCTTTTTTTACTAGTTTCGATAAATTAGCTTCATATACGACAGCGTTTAAACTATTTTTAACCAAATATTTTTCATATTCTGTTCTTGAAAATTTATTATTTTTTTTAAATGCTTTTTCATTTTTAATAATTTTACTTAAAGAATTTTCAGAGAACTTAATGCCATGATTTTCGATTTCTAGAGCAATTAATTTTTCTCCAATGAAATTAGAGAGCAATTTTTCAATCAAATTTTTATCCAAAGTTTCAAAGTCTGGATTTGGCGCATTATATCTTATATAANCAACAAATTCCTGTGTAGAAATTTTTTCGTTTCCAATCTCAGCTATTGTATTTTGTTTTCCGCCTTGAAATACAGGTCCCATTCCCCAAAATACAAAGGGNACAGCAATAAATAATAATAATATTTTTGCAAAAANTGATGANGAGAATTTTCTTATTGTTCTTAACATTGTAATTAAAACTATTCTATTTTATTGTTATATAATTAGATACTCTAATAAATTAAATTTTAAATCATGACAAATAAATTAAAATATTTCATTGGTAACTGGAAAATGTTCGGTGATTTTGGCTCGATAAAAATCATTNACCAAATACATCGATTTTGNNTCAGATTTAATAAGTACCATAAAAAAAATAAAATTGTTTTATGTGTNCCAAACACATTAATTTCTTTTTTTACGAAAAAACTTAAATCAACATTTCTTTCTATAGGAGCACAAAACTGTCATCACCATAGTAATTATGGACCTTTTACAGGNTCGGTGAGTGCTTCAATGCTTAAAAATGCTGGTGCTAAATATNTAATTTTGGGACATTCTGAAAATAGATCAGAGGGAGACACAAATAAAATAATTAAAAAAAAAATTGAATCTGCTTTAAATCAAAAATTAAATATTATTTTTTGTATTGGTGAGACATTTAAAGAAAAAATTAAAGGTAAAACTTTTTCNGTCCTCAAAAATCAAATAAAAGGTTCAATTAATAAAAAATATAATATAAATAAGATTATCATTGCTTATGAACCTATCTGGTCAATTGGAACTGGTAAGATTNCCAAAGTTCAAGAACTAAAAAATACATTTANATTTATTAAAAATGAATTTAAAAAAAATTTTAAAACAAAAACNTTTCCGGTCGTTTTATATGGAGGGTCTGTTAATGATAGTAATATAGGGTTGTTTTCGTCAATTTCAGAAATAGATGGGTTTTTAATTGGGGGCGCCTCTAAGTCATCAAAAAAATTTATTGATATAATAAAAAATTACTATAAATAACAGAACATGGAAAATTTTATTTTAGTATCAAATATCATTTTGGCTATTATCTTAGTTATTGTAATTCTTTTGCAAAAATCCGAAGGGGGTGCTTTGGGCATAGGAGCATCTCAAGAAAGTTTTATATCTTCTAGGTCAGCGGGTAACCTTTTAACAAAAGTAACAGCAATAATAGCAACTCTATTCATCATAACTAGTATTTCGTTGACAATTATGGCGCAAAAAGGAATATCAACTTCATCAGTTTTGGAAAGAGTTGAGGAAAAGCAAGACCCTTCTGAACCTCAAATTCCAAAATCAGATTAATAATTTAACTTTAATTTTTTTTCTTAATCCTTTATAATGTCCTTCCATGGCGCGATATGTATTTGTCACGGGCGGCGTGGTCTCATCAATTGGAAAAGGATTATCTTCAGCATCATTAGCTGCGTTGCTTCAATTAAGAGGTTTTAATGTCAGAATTCGAAAGTTGGATCCTTATTTAAACGTGGATCCAGGTACCATGAATCCTTTTCAACATGGAGAAGTTTTTGTAACTGATGATGGAGCAGAAACTGATTTGGACTTAGGTCATTACGAGAGATTTACAGGAATTTCAGCTACTCAATCCGACAATATTACAACAGGNGGAATTTANAGTGANATAATAAAAAAGGAAAGAAAAGGAGATTANCTNGGTGGAACTGTTCAAGTAGTTCCACATGTTACAGATCNCATAAAAAAATTTATATCTCATGATATANAAAATGAAGATTTTGTAATTTGCGAAATTGGCGGAACTGTNGGNGATATAGAGAGNTTACCTTTTCTTGAAGCAATTAGGCAATTTTCTAATGATACGGAGAAAAAAAATAGTTTGTTTATTCATTTAACTTTAGTTCCTTATCTCAAAGCTTCAGGCGAACTTNAAACCAAACCAACTCAGCACTCTGTAAAAGAGTTAAGAAGTTTAGGTATTCAACCGGATATAATTATTTGTAGATCAGAAAAAAAAATTCCAATANCAGAAAGAAAAAAAATATCNTTATTTTGTAATGTTAATATTGAAAATGTTATTGAAACTGTTGATGTAAGAACAATTTATGAAGCACCAATTAGTTTTCATAAAGAAAAACTTGATGACAGAGTGTTGTCATACTTTAATATTAAAAGTAAAAAAATACCAAACCTTACAAAATGGAAAAACATAACCNCAAAAGTATTAAATACAANANAAGANGTAAATATAGGGNTTATAGGNAAGTATGTTAATCTTAANGATGCATATAAATCTTTAGACGAAGCTTTAACCCANGGNGGAATTGCAAANAATCTTAAAGTTAATCTNANCAGGATAGATTCANAGCATTTNAANAGCCAAAATTTGAAATCAGCTTTAAAAGATGTNTCNGGTATCTTAATTCCTGGTGGTTTTGGGAAAAGAGGCAGTGANGGAAAAATTGCTGCCATAAAATATGCAAGATTAAATAATATACCTTTCTTTGGNATTTGTTTTGGTATGCAAATGGCGATAATTGAAGCNGCTAGAAATTTACTAAANATAAAAAATGCCTCNTCGAGTGAATTTGGTAATAATTGTACTCCAGTAGTTGGTTTATTAGAAGAGTGGCAAAAAGGAAAAGAAAGATTTAAAGGAAGTGAGAAAGATTTAGGCGGTACAATGAGATTAGGTTTATATGANGCAATACTTAAANGTAATTCTTTAATATNTAAAATATATTCAATGAAAAAAATTAAAGAAAGGCACAGACACCGGTACGAAGTAAATATAAAATATAAAGATGAATTTGAAAAAAAAGGATTGATTTTTTCTGCTTTATCACCCGATGGGCTACTGCCTGAGATAATAGAACTTAAAAATCATCCTTGGTTTGTTGGTGTTCAGTTTCATCCTGAATTTAAATCTAGACCTTTTACACCTCATCCATTATTCTCCTCTTTTGTTAAAGCTGCAGAATTAAGTCAAAAAAGAAATTAATGGAAAATAAACTAGTTAAATGTGGAAACTTAAGNATTTCAAACAATGGCCCATTTACTCTTATAGCGGGTCCNTGTCAGTTAGAGAATGAAAAGCATGCAATTAGTGTTGCTGAAAAATTAAAAGAAATTACTCAAAAACTTAATATAGGATTAATTTATAAAACATCTTTTGATAAAGCTAACAGAACTAGTTTTAAAGGTAAAAGGGGTGTTGGTCTCGAAAATTCTCTACCAGTTTTTGATAAAATTAGAAAAAACTTAGACATACCCGTTTTAACGGATGTTCACACAATAGATCAGTGCGAAATTGTTTCTAAGCACGTTGATATTTTACAAATACCAGCCTTTTTATGTAGACAGACGGATTTATTAGTAGCNGCAGCTAAAACAGGAAAGGTTATTAATGTAAAAAAAGGTCAATTTTTAGCACCATGGGATATGATCAATGTCACAAAAAAAATAGAAGAGTCAGGTAATAAAAATATTTTAGTTACAGAAAGAGGTGCTAGTTTTGGTTACAACACTTTAGTTTCTGACATGCGNTCATTACCTATCATGGCAAAAAATGGCTATCCNGTAGTTTTCGATGCTACTCACTCAGTACAACAACCTGGGGGATTAGGAGAAAAAAGTGGGGGCCAAAGAGAGTTTGTTGAATATCTTGCGCGTGCTGCTGTAGCAGTAGGTGTTGCCGCAGTTTTTATGGAAACTCATCCAGATCCAGATAATGCGCCATCAGATGGTCCCAGCATGGTTCCATTATCTAAAATGCCAAATTTATTAAAACAATTAATTGCAATTGATAAATTAATTAAAAATGTCAAAAATCACTAAGATCAAAGGTCGACAGGTTTTTGATAGTAGGGGAAATCCAACAATAGAAGCTGAAGTTCATTTAGATGATGGTAGTCATGCCTCTGCAATCGTTCCATCAGGAGTATCCACAGGTACACACGAAGCTTTTGAATTGAGAGATTTAGAAAACAAAGATTACTTAGGAAAAAGTGTTTTTAAAGCATTAGAAAAGGTAAATGGAGAAATANCTAAAGCACTTATTGGTTTTTCTTCAGAAGATCAAAAAAAAATTGATGAAACTCTAATTGAACTTGATAATACCAAACAAAAAAAAAGATTAGGTGCTAATTCTACTTTGTCAGTTTCATTAGCAGTAAGTAAAGCTGCAGCATTTTCAAAAAAAATATCATTATTTAAAAACTTGGGTGATAAACAAACATTACCTTTACCGCTTATGAACGTAATTAATGGCGGAGTTCATGCAAACAATTCATTAAGAATTCAAGAATTTATGATACGACCTGATAAGGCNCAAACCTTTAAAGAGGCAATCAATATATGTTTTTTAGTAATACAAAAATTAAANTCTCTTATGANCAAAAAAAAACTTTCAACAACAGTAGGAGATGAAGGTGGTTTTGCACCTTCATTATCTAACAATGAAGAAGCAATTGAATTTATTTTAGAAGCAACAGAAAATGCTGGATTTNAACCAGGCAAAGATGTTTCTGTTTGTTTAGATGTTGCCGCCAATGAGTTATTCAAAGATAAAAAGTATGCTATAAGTTCATCTAAATTTATNTCACCAGAAGAAACAATCGATTATTATTTAGATTTAATTAATAAGTATCCAATTAAGTCCATTGAGGATCCGTTCTCAGAAGATGATTGGAANACTTGGATTGCTTTCACTAAATCCCTAAATAAAAATATACAAATAGTTGGTGATGATTTATTTGTGACCAATGGAGAACGTTTATTAAAAGGAATAGATTNAAAAGCAGCAAATGCAATATTAATTAAACCAAACCAAATAGGAACTTTAACAGAAACAATGAACGTTATTAATNTAGCTCATCAAAATGGATATCAAACAATCATTTCNCACAGATCAGGTGATTCTGAAGATACATTTATAGCTGATTTGGCTGTTGCATCAAATTCATCACAAATTAAAACTGGATCTCTAGCAAGGTCTGAAAGAGTGGCTAAATACAATCGTTTATTAAGGATAGAAGAGGAACTTGGAAATTCTGCAAAAATGGCTAAAGTTTAAAATGTATGAGATTTGTACAAATAATTAACCAAAAAAAATTTACTTTAATTNCAGTTTTTTTATTTCTTTATGTCTTAATTAATCTTTTAGATGGACAAAGAGGTCTTATTTCTTATTACGAGAAACAAANAATTAAACAGCAACTTATCGAAGAAGAGAAANCGCTTTCTATTAAGTTGGCTATGGTAGAAAAGAAGAATATGTTGCTAACTGATAAAATGGATCTTGACTATTTAGAAATACTATACAGACAAAAATTTATGTTTGGAAAATCAAACGAGCATATCTATAAAAGCAATTGAAATGACGGCAAGACATCCTGAAAAAGTTAATAATCCAATAAACCTGATTAAAAAAAAACCAAGTTGGATAAGAACTAGAATTTTAGATTCTCAAAACTATTTTAAGACGAAAGAGATTATTAATACAAAAAAACTTCATACTGTTTGCCAAGAAGCTAGTTGTCCTAATATCTCCGAATGTTGGAGCAAAAAACATGCAACATTTATGATCATGGGAGATATATGTACACGAGCATGTGCATTTTGTAATGTTAGGACAGGAAAGCCAAAGTANTTGGATCCCCTAGAACCCATGAAGATAGCTCAAGCAACTAAAGAATTAGATTTAAAACACGTAGTGATTACTTCTGTTGATAGAGATGATCTTCAGGATGGAGGTGCTGAACATTTTTCAAAAATAATTTTAGAAACAAGAAAAATGAACAACCAAACTACAATAGAAGTCCTGACGCCAGATTTTTTTAGAAAAGGAAATGCTTATCAAAAAGTTGTCGATGCAAATCCTGATGTTTTTAACCATAATATTGAAACGGTTCCAAGTTTGTATTTAAAAGTTAGACCCGGTTCTAGATATTTTGCTTCNGTTAATTTATTAAAATCAGTGAAAGAAATTAATAAAAAAATATTTACTAAATCAGGAATAATGCTTGGACTTGGAGAAACGAGAGATGAAGTTTTGCAAGTAATGGATGATTTACTAGNAGCCAATGTGGATTTTTTAACGATTGGTCAATACCTTCAACCTTCAGTGAAACATTACCCTCTAGATCGATATGTGCATCCCGATGAATTTGCAGAGCTTAAATCAATTGCTTTATCAAAGGGATTTTTGATTGTTGCTTCTTCACCTCTTACACGCTCTTCATATCATGCTGATGAAGACTTTTCTAAAATGAAAAAATTAAGAGAAAAGCAGGCTGCATGCCATCCGCTNCAATAAAGAAAAAAATTCCTTGTTCTAAAAAAAATCTCATTGAAATGGTTCTCGATATTGAAAAATATCCAGAATTTNTTCCTTGGTGTTTGGANGGTAAAATTCATGATNAAATAGATAAGGGANATACAATTGAAATTAAAGCCGATCTGACCATTGGGAAAAGTTTCTTCAAAGATACATATAAAAGTTTCGTTATTTATAATAAATCCGAAGATTCGATACATGTAACTAATATAAATGGACCCTTAAAGCATTTGGAAAATGAATGGTTTTTTAGACAAGATGGTGATTCAAGTGAAGTGGAATTTCAAGTTGATTTTGAATTAAAAAATAAAATTTTAAATATTTTAATGATTAAATCTTTTGACTTAGGTTTAAAAAAAATAGCTNATGCTTTTGAAAAAAGGGCANTTCAATTATTTGAGAAAACTTAAAATTAATCCTAAAGATTTATTTACTGCAGCTTTTTGAATATAAGAACGTCCTTTATTTTTAAATAAATATTTTTTAACCTCGATCTTATTTCCTTTTTTAATACCTACATAAACCAAACCTATAGGTTTTATCTTCGTACCGCCGCTTGGGCCAGCTATTCCAGTTATAGAAACAGAGATATTAGTTTTACTAATTTTACTTAGATTTTTAACCATAGTCAGGCAAACTTGTTCACTAACAGATCCATATTTTCTTATGATATTTTTTGGAATCTTTAGCATTTTAGTTTTAGAATGATTTGAATAAGCAACCAAACCAAGAGTAAACACTTTAGAAGATCCACTAACGGANGTAATAGCACTTGAAAGCATTCCACCAGTGCAAGACTCTACAAATGATATTTTAAGTTTTTTCTTCTTTAACAGACTAACTATTTTTTTTGATTTGGTATTTAAAACCATAGTGCATAAATAATATAAATAATAATTGTAGAATAAATGCCTGCAATTATGTCATCAAGCATTACCCCCACACCATTCTTGATTTTTTTATCAACGATATTAATTGGGAAAGGTTTTAAAATATCAAAGAATCTAAAGAGGATAAAAGATAATAGGATATAAATTATTACAACATTATTTGATCGACCTCCTAAATTGGCAAATTCCTCAGGCCTAAACAGAAAAGAGATTAACGGAATACTTTGACCAATAAATTCATCTACTACTATTTCTTTAGGGTCTTTTTTTTTAAAAAGGTGGGAAAGTTTATCTATAATTGCAATAGAGTAAATTAAAATAATAATTAAAAAACATACTAAATATATTTTATTATTCTGAAGAGAAAATCCAGCTATCCATAAAATATAATAAATTACGCAGGTGATAAATGAGGCTGCAGTACCTGGTGCATATTTAAAATAACCAACACCAAACATCGTTAATATTGACACACCTATTTTATCAATCATATTTCATAACTGAAGCTGTAACTTCAGATGCTATAGCTTTTTCTTTTCCGATTAAACCAAGTTTTTCTGTTGTCTTACCCTTAATGTTTATTTGATTAGGATTTATTTCACATATCTTACTTATTGTATCTATCATTTTTTTTGCATATTTTTTTATTTTAGGTTTTTGCGCAATAACATTAATATCAATATTATTTATTGAAAAGTTTTTAGATTTAATTAACTCAATTACTTTTTTAAGCAATATTGTAGATCTAATATTTTTATACTTTTTATTTTTATTAGAAAATAATTTTCCAATATCACCTAATTTGCAGGCACCTAATAAACTATCTATAAGAGCGTGAAGAACTGGATCAGCATCCGAATGGCCCAGTAGTCCGAGAGCAAAAGGAATTTTAATTCCTCCCAGGTACAATTTTCTTCCTTTAACTAATCTGTGAATATCAAAACCAATTCCAGAATAGGTTTTTCCTTTTTTTAAAGATTTAAATATATTTAGATCTTCTTTATCAGTTATTTTTAAATTTTTTTTGTTACCAGTTATTGTTACTACTTTTTCTTCATCATTCGTAAATAATGCAGAATCATCATCGAATGATGCATTGATATTTTTATAATGCTTTTCATAGATCTTTTTAAAAGTAAAGCCTTGTGGAGTTTGTGCAAATCTTAAACTATTTCGAGCGATATTTTTAAAAATTGTGTTTTCTTTAA
>JAESSC010000016.1 GCA_016764285.1 Pelagibacteraceae bacterium | reverse complement strand
ACTGCTTTCAGTTTTTCAAAGTCACTAGGGCTAACATGCACTTGACAAGTACCACAGATACAGCTTCCTCCGCAGACACCATAGTTATCGGGAGATAATTTTTCCTCTATTGCATCTCGTATAGTTGTGCCTTCTTCAATATCAATAGCAGTTTTTTTTCCTTCCCTATCAATTACATTTAATCGAATTAATGTATTTTCCATTTTGAATGTACTCCTTTAATTAATTTATCATAATACGTAAGGTTCTGCTCTTTTTTGTTCTGAAAGAACGCGTTCAACACTAAAGCAAGTTAAATCTATACTCTGATATGATCCGGTGGTAATTAGTTCTGTTAGACCCCTGCCTATTCCTGGAGCTTGCATTAAGCCTCTTCCCGTAAATCCAGTAGCTAAATAAACGTTTTCCATCTTGGGATGTTTTCCAACAATCGCATTATTATCTAGTTTATTACAATCATAATACCCAGCCCAACCCCCTGTAAGTTTCAATTCCTCAAACGCCGGAACTCTATTTGCCAAAGCTGGCCAAACTAACTCTTCAAAATCATTCCATTCCGGTTCTAAATCTGGAGCATCAAATTTTGCATTTGGAGAACCAGCTAAATATTCCTTACCTTCGGGTCTCCAGTAAACTCCGCTGGGTAAATCTCCAGTTAACGGCATTTCAGGAATATGTTTAGGACATTTTACACGAAACACAGTATGCTTTTGTGGAACAACTGGAATATCTGCAAGCAATTCATTGGTCCAGCATCCAGCAGCAGAAACAATAGTGTTTGCTTTAATCTCGTTTATACTTTTAATTTCTTTTTTTTCGAAGCTTGCGCCAAGTTCAATTGCTTTATTTTTCAAAGCAGCATGAAACATGTGTGGATCAATCCATCCTTCAATCTTACTATCCGTAAAAGTTGCTGTTTCTAAACCGTCCGTATTAATCCACGGAAAAAAATTCTGCAATTCTTCTGCCTTAACATTTTTTGTTCCGGCATCACAGGCTTTGTGATTTTTTAATGCTTCATATTGTTCTTGCGCCTGCTCTGGGCCAAATAACAAAAGATAGCCGTTAGGAACCATACTAACCGTTGGTTTTCCATTTTTTTTTGTTTTTAATAAATCAGGCAATTGAAAAATAAATTCTTTTGCAAATTTTCCTAGTAATATATTTTCCTTCTGAAAAAACTGACGCCTAAAACCTCCTAAAGACAATGGAAAAGAAGCATTTTTGTATGTTGGGTCACGCTCAAAAACTCGAACTTTTCTACCTGCCTTCGATAAAAAATATGCTGTGGAAGCTCCAATTATTCCGCCGCCAACAACTATTACATCATCCATGAATCCCCAATTTTAGGGAAATATATCACAAATTTTTTAGGCAGCCGATTCTTTATATTCATCCATCGTAGGGCAAGAGCAGAAAAGATTTTTGTCACCATAAACATTATCTACTCTTGATACTGGCGGCCAATATTTATAGGATTTTAAGTTTGTTGACGGATACGCTGCAGTTTCTCTGTCATATTTGTGTTTCCATTCATTGGCTGTAAGCTCAACATGAGTATGAGGAGCATTTTTTAAAGGATTATCTAATTTATCAAATTCTCTTGATTTTATTTTGTTAATTTCCTCTTTAATCTTTATTAAGGTGTCGCAGAAACGATTCAACTCAAATAAGCTTTCACTTTCTGTGGGTTCAATCATCATAGTTCCAAGAACAGGCCAAGACATAGTTGGGGCATGAAAACCAAAATCTATTAGGCGCTTTGCTATATCTTCTTCGGTTATACCTGTTTCAGCTTTAATTGGACGAATATCGATAATGCACTCATGAGCAACATTTCCATTTTTTCCAGTGTAGAGAATGGGAAAATGTTTATGTAATTTTCTTGCAATATAATTAGCATTTAAAATGGCAACTTGGGAAGCTTTCTTTAAGCCTTCCGCCCCCATCATTTTTATATACATCCATGAAATTACTAAAATACTTGAGCTTCCCCAAGGCGCTGCTGAAACTGCTCCGATGCCAGTTGTGGGACCACAATCTTTAATAACTTCATGTTTTGGAAGAAAAGGATCCAAGTGTTTCTTGCATGCTATGGGACCCATTCCTGGCCCACCTCCACCATGAGGAATACAAAATGTTTTGTGTAAATTAATATGACATACGTCCGGACCAAATTTTCCTGGTTTAGCAATTCCAACTAACGCATTAAGATTGGCTCCGTCCATGTATACTTGGCCACCATTATCATGAACAATCTTACAAATTTCTTTAATTTTTTCTTCAAATACTCCGTGCGTTGAGGGATAAGTAACCATTAAGGCCGACAAATTTTTTGAATATTGTTCTGCCTTAGATTTTAAATCTTCAAAATCAATATTGCCATCTTTATCACAAGCTATAACAACTACTTTCATTCCGGCCATCTGAGCACTTGCTGGATTGGTTCCGTGTGCCGAACTCGGAATGAGACAAACATTTCTGTCCTTATCGCCATTTTCTGAATGGTATTTTCTAATTATCATCAATCCCGCAAATTCACCCTGTGCCCCTGCATTTGGTTGTAAAGAGACACCCGAAAAACCAGTTATCTCTCTCAACCAATTTTTCAAATCAGTAAACAAATTTCTATATCCCTCCATTTGCTCTACAGGTGCAAAGGGATGTGGTTCATAAAATTCATTCCAGGTAACTGGGATCATTTCTGATACTGCATTTAATTTCATAGTACAAGAACCCAAAGAGATCATTGATCTATTTAAAGCAATATCTGAATCTTCCAATTTTTTTAAATATCGAGTCATTTCAGTTTCTGAATGATAGGAGTTAAAAACGGGATGCGTAAGATATTCCGATGATCTTTCCAAATTTTTTGGTATATTACTTAATACAACTTTACCTGTCTCATTAATTGACTCTGCGCTATTGAAAATTTTTAGAAGTTCATTAGTCTTTTCAACATTTTTCCTTTCGTCAAATGCCACAGACAACATGTTCTCATCAACTAATCTTAGATTAACTCCATTTCTCAGAGCATTTTTATAAATATTTTGTGTTTTATTTTTTGTGAGAATAGTAACAGTATCAAAAAAACTATCAGAATAAAGTTCATAGCCTGACTTTTTAATCTTGTCAGCAAAACTTTTCGCTAACTTTGATATTCTCTCTGCTATTTGATTAATACCTTTAGGTCCATGATAGATTGCGTACGCAGCTGAAATTATTGCTAATAAGGCTTGTGCAGTGCAAATATTGCTCGTAGCTTTCTCTCTTCTTATGTGTTGTTCTCGAGTTTGTAATGCCATTCGTAGTGCTTTTTTTCCTAATCGATCAACAGAAACTCCGATAATTCTTCCCGGCATCGCCCTTTTGTATTCATCTTTAGTTGCAAAAAATGCAGCATGAGGACCTCCGTAACCCATTGGAATCCCAAACCTTTGAGAATTACCAACGGCAATATCAGCTCCAAGCTCTGCTGGAGTTTTAAGTTTTGCTAAAGNCAAAAGATCACAAACNAAAATNGCTTTACCATTTTTTTTATGGATTTTGCTTATTGCTTCGCTAGGATCTTTAATGTCTCCTAATGTTCCGGGATATTGAAGAACTCCACAAACAACATTTCCATCTATATTTTTTAAATCTTTTTCTTGATCACCAATAACTAATTTTAAACCAAAAACTNCNGTTCTTGTTTTNATTACATCAATGGTTTGAGGGTTACAATCGCTGGAAATAAATACCTTATTTGAATTATTTTTATCTAATCTGCTACTTAATCCAATAGCTTCAGCTGCTGCGGTAGATTCATCTAATAATGATGCGTTCGCTATATCCATGCCGGTAAAATCTAAAACCATTTGTTGAAAGTTTAATAGCATCTCCAATCTTCCTTGAGCTACTTCGGGCTGATATGGAGTGTAAGCAGTATACCAACCTGGATTACAATATATGTTTCTTAAAATAACGTTTGGCATGTAGGTATTGTAGTAACCCATACCTATATAATTTTTGTATAATTTGTTTTTCTCTGAAATAACTTTTACTTGTTTCATTGATTCATGTTCAGAAGTTGGGTCGCCTATTTTTAGTTTATCTTTTAATAAAATATTATCCGGAACTGTTTTTTTAATTAGGTCATCTAAAGAGTTTGCACTAACCACCTTAAGCATTGCATCTATATCTTCTTCAGATGGTCCAATATGTCTTTTAATAAATTCTTTCGATGTATCGTTAATCATTTTAATTAGGATTTTCTTTTGCAAATTTATCGTAATCAGCCTTACTCATTAATTCATCTAATTCTGATTTATTTTTTATTTTAATTTTAAAAAACCAGGCATGGCCCTCAGGATCTTTATTTACTGCCCCTGGATCGTCTACAATTGATTGGTTAGTTTCGGTAATCTCTCCAGTAATTGGTGTATATACGTCGCTCGCAGCTTTTGTTGATTCTACAACGCCAGCCTGACCTTCTTTTTTAACAGTTTTTCCTTTTTCTGGTAACTCTACAAAAACTACATCTCCCAACATTTCTGCTGCATGTTTAGTAATACCAATTGTTGCCACATCCCCTTCTACAGAAACCCATTCATGTTGTTTTGAAAACTTTTTTTCACTCATTTCTCATCTCACATAATTTTTTTTATAAAAAGGAAGTTCAGATACTTTGGCATCATATTTTTTTCCTCTAACTTCCAAGAGAATTTTTGTCCCGGATTTTACAAAATCAAATTTTACATAACCCATCGCAATAGGACCGTTAACACTTGGACCAAAAGTTCCACTAGTTACTGAGCCAATTTCTTGACCATCAACTGAAAAAATCTTGGTTCCTTCTCTAGCAATTATTTTTCCAGCTGGTTTAATGCCTATTCTTAAACGAGACAGTTCACCATTTATGTCTGATTTAATTTTATTGTAACCTAAGAAACCTCCTTCTTCTCTTCTTCTTTTAGAAATTGCCCATTTAAGATTTGCTTCAATGGGAGTTGTTGTTTCATTAATATCATGTCCATAAAGGCATAAGCCCGCTTCTAATCTTAAAGTATCTCTAGCCCCCAAACCTATAGGTTTTGCCCCTTTGGCTATCAAGGACTTGGCAAAATCTTCGACCATATTATTTGCTATTGAAATTTCAAATCCATCTTCGCCCGTGTACCCAGATCTTGTAATATAAATTTGAGCACTGTTATAAGAAAAGTTTTTTCCATTCATAAACTTAAGAGATGAAATGCCATTAATTATATTTTCCAAAATTTCTGATGCTTTAGGACCCTGTAAAGCAATTAAAGATAAATCTTTGTGTAATGTTAATTTAAATTTGCCACCAAGAGCATTTTTAATAATTTTAAAATCATTATCTTTGCAGGCAGCATTAAGAATAATATTAAAACCTCTTTCTACTTTTGTTACAATCAAATCATCATAAATGCCTCCATTCTCATTAGTAAGAAAAGAGTATTTTGATTGGTTAAGTTTAATATTTTTGAAATCTGTAGGAATAATTTTTTCTAAAGCCAATATTAAATCAGAACTTCCTTCTATTGATAATTGTCCCATATGAGAAACATCAAATAAACCTGCTTCACTCCGAGTTGTTTTATGTTCTTCAACAATGCCAGAAGAGTATTGAACAGGCATTTGATATCCAGCAAATGGCACAAACTTTGCGCCGAGACTTTTATGGTATTCGTATAAAGCTGTTTTTTGTGTATCCATAATAACTCTTAAAAAACCCCCTCTGTCTTGTTACCTGAGAGTTTTGCACCTTCGGTGAGGCTACGCCTTCTTTCCAGAGTTATTATGTACGGTCCTTTTGCCTGAGAGTTTCCGGGGTGGTTGCTCCTTCGGCGCCAACTATATTGGTCTCTCCCGTATGAAGGACAGTGTGTGTTAGATAAGATAAAATGTCAAATAATAAAATTTTTAAGTTGTTTTTTTCCTATAAAAAAATTGCAATAGGATTGCAAAAATAATTATTCCACCTCCGATAAACACACTTGTTGGTGGTACTTCTTTGATGAATAACCAAACCCATAATGGCCCTAAAATTGCTTCAGTTAACATTAATATACCAACCATTGCTGAAGGAGTGCTTTTCGATCCAATAGTGATACAAATAAATCCAAAACCAATTTGAGTCACACCTAATAAAAAGCTTAAGAAAAGATCTTTTGGTGAAATATACAAACTACTAACAATTAACAAACCGTATATCACACTAAAAATACCTGCAGTGAACATGGCTGGCACCATATCCACATTGGGATACTTTCTAACTATAATTACCAAGATTGCGAAAGTGATTGGCATCACCAAAGCAACAATGTTACCTACAAATTTTCCGCCCGATAAAGAATCTCCTATCATCAATAATACTCCTGACATGGCTAAAATGATTGCAATTAATGTATGTATGGAAATTTTTTCTTTTAAAAAAAGATAACCAAGCAAAGCTAACCAAACTGTTTGTGTGGTTATAGTAAAATTAACATTTGCTACTGTAGTATTATACATAGCAAAAACGTAACTAACAAAACCTAAAGAAAGAAAAAATCCTGCAATGATTCCTGGAAATCCGGCTAATTTAAATTTTGTAATAGTTTCCTTTTTATAAGTTGCTAACAAAAATACACCTACGGTTATTGTAAAAAAAATGGATCTCCACAAAAGAATTTGCCATAACGTTGCACCTTCAAAAGATTTTATAAGTAACCCGCCGTAGCTCAAAAAAAATGCACCGAGCAGAACCAAGGCAGGACCAGGTATTTTGTAAAGAGATCTCATTATAATACAGACTTTGNGTCCAAAGTTTTTTTTATATCNTCNCAATAAAGNTTGAACGCTTNCTCAGCTTTTTTAAGTTCTACACTTTTAAATGATATTTTCGTTCCCGGTATTTTTTGTATTAATAAATCATAATCTGCTGANATCACATTAGCGATTTTAGGATAACCACCAATTGTCGGATGATCGGTTAAAAGTACAATTGGTTGACCATCTGCGGGCACTTGAATTGCTCCTTTGGTAATACCCTCTGACCTGATATTTGTATTAACAATATTTTTTAGAACCTTTCCCTCTAATCTCATTCCCATGCGATCCGTAAGATTAGTAATTTTATATTCCTTAGAAAAAAACTCTTTTTTACTTGATTCTGAAAAATAATCAAACTGTGGACCTTTAAGAACTCTAATTACATNTTTTTTTTCGAGTGAAACTTTTGCTGTATAATTATTTTTCTCCTTCCTATTTGTTTTTAAAGGTATTTTATTTTTAATATTAATTTTTTTCCCCTCGTTTGGACCAATGTTGGCTCTGACTAAAGTTGAAACACTATTACAAAATGGTTCCACATCAAATCCNCCTTCGACTGATAAGTATCCATAAGCAGATTGCCTGGTAGCTAAAATATCTATTTGATCTCCTTCATCCAAGTCATAACTTCTATTACATTCCCCGTTTATCGTTTCGTTTTTCGAATTGATAATTTGAAAAAGTACATTTCCTGTAATCGCAAATTTAGTTTTTCCTTTAGTTAATTTTAATAAAGGACCTTGGTAAGCAAACTCTAGGACTCCTTCTTTTTCGTCATTTGAAACTAGTGCGTTCGCAATTAAAAATAACTTGTGATCCATACATCCACTAGGAGCCACACCCAAATGCTGCATACCAAATCGACCTTTATCTTGAAAAGTAGTATTAATTCCAGATCTTAAAACTTCAAAAAAATTATTGTTCATTATCTAAATTCTCAAATTCCTTTTTTGAAATTGATTTAAATCTTACAGTATCGCCTGGCGATAAAAGGCAAGGTTTNTTGTTATCATTTTTATTAAAAAGTTTAGTTGGAGTTTTTCCTATTATNTTCCATCCACCGGGGCTTTCGTAGGGATAAATATTGCAAAATTTCTCGACAATACCGACGGANCCAGCAGCNATTTTAACTCTGGGAGTTTTCAAACGATTCAAAAAAAGTTTTGAATCTAAATCTCCCATAAATGGATGGCCAGGTACAAAACCGATCATGTATATAAAAAAAACAGTTTTGGAATGAATATTTATAATTTCATCTTTATCAATTTTTAAAACCTTACTCATATTTCCCAAATCCATCGCAAAATCATAACAAATAGGAATAGTCCATTCTTTTTTATTTTGGGATAGATTTAACTCAGAAAAATTAATCGATTTTAAGAAATCTAAAATTTTGGTAGCATTTATTTTTTTGAGATCAAAATTTATAATTAATTTGTTATATGAAGGTGTGCAATTTAGTATCCCTTCTAAATTTCTGTCAGAAGTTTGTCGTCTCACATAGTGAAATAATTTAATAACTTCGGTGTTAATCTTCTGGCTAACTTCATCACCAAAATCACAAACAATGCCGCAGTCACCAATATTACTTAATTTCTTGAGCATAAATTGATATAATAAATATTATTCCTTATTAAATATACAAAGGTTTTGAAAGATGGAAATTAATATTAATTGCGATTTAGGGGAAAGTTCAAAATTTTGTTCAACCGAAAATGACCCCTCTTTGCTGAAAATTGTTAACTCAGCGAATATCGCCTGTGGTTATCATGCTGGAGATAAACCAACTATGGAAAAAACGGTAAAAATTTCAAAGGAAAATAACGTCAGTATTGGAGCTCATCCATCTTTTAATGATCCAGAAAATTTTGGAAGAAAAAGACTTAACTTGCCTTCTGATGAAATTAGAAAATTAATTATTGATCAAATCAATACTCTTTCAAGTATATGCACTGAATTGGATATGAAAGTAACTCATGTAAAACCCCATGGAGCTCTAAATAACATGGCTTGTGAAGATTATGATTTAGCAAAATTAATTTCTGAATCTATTCTTGAAGTTAACAAAGAGTTAATTTTTTTAGTTCCAACTGGATCTCAAATGGAGATGGCAGGAAAAAAACTTGGAATGAAAATTGCAGCAGAAATATTTGCTGACAGAAATTATGAAGATGATGGAAATTTAGTTTCGAGATCAAAAGATAATGCAATGATTACCAATCCAGAAATTGCCAAGAAACATGTGATTAAAATGGTTGAAAACCAAGCACTGAATTGTTATTCGGGCAAACAAATTCCTTGTGAAATTGATTCTGTTTGCGTACATGGGGATGGCCAAAGCGCCGTAAGTACCGCTAAAGAAATAAAAGAAGGATTGATAAACTCTGGAATAATCTTAAAGCCTTTGAATAAACTGAAAAAATTTATTTAACCTTGAAAACAATAATAAAAAGGAAAATCCAATCTAAAGATTTCTATAAATTATTTAAACCTCAATTGACTCCAAAAAAAATGTTAGAGCTTGGTGTTTTTGGTGGTTCTTATTTTGGCAAAAAAATTAAAGAATACCCAAAATCATGGTTTAAGAATGCAAAATTAAGCAAAATATTTGATACAAATAAAAATCGATTTAGAGTTGCAGCAGGTTTGTCTAGAAAAGAATGGTTAGATAAAGGATGGATTTTTAAAGAAGATCCTCTTGGATGGTTTGAATGGTATTGTAGATTTGTAAATGGGAGACGAATCCCACAGATTGACGAAATTCAAATTAAGAGATGGAAAGCATTTGGTAGCAGACATGTGCCTGCCATAAAAAAAAATTGTGACGCAGGAGATGTAAGTTGCAGAAAAAGACAAAGGCAAGCAATTTTGCAATGGGCCTATGATCCTTTTATTTAAGTGGCTGAATCATTTGCTGCGGAAGCCAAAGTGCAATTTCAGGAAAAATAATTATTACAATTACAGCTAAAATCATTAGCAGAAAAAGAGGAAAGGCACTTTTGGCTATAAAACCCATATCCTTATTTGCCATTCCTTGAAGCACAAATAAATTAAATCCAACTGGAGGAGTAATTTGTGCCATCTCAACAACAATAACTAGGAAAACTCCAAACCAAATCATATCAAATCCTGCTTGCCTAATCATTGGTTCTATAATTGCCATCGTTAATACAACTGCTGAAATTCCATCCAAAAACATTCCAAGAATAATATAAAAAATTGTCAAAACCATAATTAAAACGTAAGGAGACAGCTCCATTTCATTTATCCAAATCGCAAGAGTTCTGGGAAGTCCGGTAAAACCCATGGCTAAAGATAAAAAAGCAGAACCCGCTAAAATAAATGCGATCATGCACGAGGTTTTTGTGGCACCCAGTAAAGATAATTTAAAAGTTTCTTTATTCAAACTTTTTTGAAAGAGGGATAATATTAAAGCACCCACTACGCCTAAGGATGCCGCTTCTGTTGCAGTTGCAATTCCTACGTAGATGGATCCAATCACAGCCACAATTAAAACTATTACAGGTATCAATTGCCCTGACTGCTTAATTTTTTGAGAAAAAGAAAACGTTTCGTCCATTTTGGGCATACTGTTTTTATTAAGCATTGACCAACCGATTACGTAAAGCATGAAAAATATGGCAAGCATAATTCCTGGAATAATTCCAGCTATAAAAAGTTTAGCGATGGATTCNTGGACCGTTACTCCATAAATAATCAATATAATTGAAGGCGGTATTAATAATCCTAAAGTTCCAGATCCTGCTAAACTTCCAAGTATCAACTTTTCTGGATAATTTCTCTTTCTCAATTCAGGGATAGACATTTTTCCAACAGTAGCAACGGTTGCTGCTGAAGAGCCAGAAATTGCAGCAAATAAAGCGCAACCTACAACGTTAACATGAATTAATCCTCCGGGTAAACGTGACATCCATGGAGCCAAACCTTTAAATAAATTTTTAGATAACTTGGTTCTAAATAAAATCTCTCCCATCCAAACAAATAACGGTAATGCAGTTAAAGTCCAAGATGAACTCGTTCCCCAAATTGTTGTAGCCATTGCATCTCCAACAGGTCTGGATGTAAAAAGCAACATTCCAATCGCAGATACACCTACCATGCTAAGAGCNACCCATACTCCTGTNCCCAGAAAAATTAGTAAAATAGAGATAAAAAAGATTGTTAAAAATAATTCTGGCATAATTAGTTACCGTTTCGTTTTAAAATTAACAAAATGAAATTGTGCAATACACAAACAAAGAATATTGTTGAACCTAATGCTACAGCAACCTGTGGTATCCAAATATAAATCTCATCTGCTCCTTCGCTTCTTTCTCCAAACTTGATNGAAATGATNAGCATTTTAATAAAATAATAAGATAAAAAACCTGAAAANAAGNTTGCTATAGATAAGCACCATAGATCTAAAAATCTTCTAACTTCTTTATTAGCTTTTTCCAAAAATAATGTAATTCTAATATGTCCCTTTTCTCCAAAGGTATAAGCTAATGC
>JAESSC010000015.1 GCA_016764285.1 Pelagibacteraceae bacterium | reverse complement strand
ATCTTTGGCTAATTTTATAGCACCAGCAACATTGATGCCTGTGCTTGTGCCTAAACTTAAACCTTCTTTGTCCAGCAATTCAAATAAGACTGTTAAGGCATCATGATCATTAATGGAATAGGCATCATCAATTGGAGCTTGTTCGAAATTTTTAGTCACACGACTAGAGCCTATACCTTCAGTAATTGATTTTCCTTCTATTTTTAATTCACCATGTTTGATGTGATTATAAAGGGCAGATCCTTTTGGATCCGATAAGACAATTTTAATATTCTTATTTTTTTCCTTAAGGGCTTTACCCACACCAGCGATAGTTCCTCCCGTCCCTGAAGCACAAATAAAAGCATCAACTTTACCTTCTGTTTGATCCCAAATTTCTGGGCCAGTTGTTTCATAATGGCCCTTGTAATTAGCAATATTGTCAAATTGATTTGCCCAAAATACACCTTGCGAATGTTCCTTTTTTAAATCCTCCGCAAGTTTACCTGAATATTTTACATAATTATTTTGATCCTTATAAGGTTTTGCTGGAACTAAACGTAAGTCGGCACCAATAGACTTGAGAATATCTTTTTTTTCTTGAGTTTGAGTTTCGGGCATTACAATAATGGTTTTGTAACCTCTGGAATTTCCAATTAAACATAATCCAATTCCAGTATTTCCTGCAGTTCCTTCAACGATAGTTCCTCCTTTGGAGATTAATTTTTTTTCCTCGGCATCTTTGATTAAGGCCCAGGCTGCTCTATCTTTAATTGAACCGCCCGGGTTTAAAAATTCGGCTTTTCCATAAATATTACAATCGGTTAATTCTGAAGGACCATTTAATCTAATGAGAGGCGTATTTCCTATGCCATCAATGAAATTATTAAATGTATTTTTCATTTAGCCATGATCCATAAATTTTATAATCTTAACAAGCGGGAATATCATCTTCATCAATAATTCCATAGGGTTTGAATGAAGTATCTTTAATCTCAGGCTTAGTCTTAATATTTTTTGCAGGAACTCCAACCATGATAGCATGGTCTGGTACATCACGTGTGACCACAGCATTTGCGCCAATTTTAGCAAATTCTCCAACTATGATTGGTCCCAAAACTTGCGCCCCAGATCCCACCACAACATTATTTTTTAAGGTTGGATGACGTTTCATTCCTCTTTGTTTGCCTGAATTAATACTGGGTGATATTCCTCCAAGAGTGACAGAATGGTAAAGTGTTACATTATCTTCAATTTCAGAAGTTTCTCCAATTACTACACCCATTCCATGATCAATAAAAAAGTTTTTTCCGATCTTTGCTGCAGGGTGTATTTCTATTCCAGTTAAAAATCTTGAAGATTGGGAAACGATTCTTGCAATTAAAGCAAATCTGGCTTTAGAAAAAAAATTTGCTATTCGATGAAAAAAAATTGCTTTAACCCCGGGATAAGTTAGGATAATACCTAGCTTAGATTTAGCCGCAGGATCTCGATCCATAATAGATTTTATATATTCGTTCATCATATGTAATGTAGNGGNAGATTNCTGGTTTGTTTAAGTTCTTCCATGGAAAAACTTGTTGTAACATCCGATAGATCTACTTTATCGGTCAGTTTTTTATAAAACTCATCAAATTTATCTATACTTGGAACCAATACTTTTAAGAGATAATCNGTTGTTCCACTTAATCGATAAAATTCTACGACCTCATCCATTTCTTTAACGCCTTCTATAAATTTTTTTGACCANGTCATATTATGTTGACTTGTTCTGATTTGAACAAAAGCCACAGTGGAAAGATTTATTTTCGCTCGGTCAATAACAGCTACTTTTTTTTTAATGTATCCTTGCTTNTANAGTTTATTTATTCTTANCCAACAAGGNGTNGANGATAAATTTACNTTTTTTGACAATTCAGCAACGGGTATGTCAGCATTGACTTGTAATAAGGATAAAATTTTCTTATCTATATCATCCATAATAATTTATTCTATAATTATATAATAATATAGAATTTTTATCTATAAAATAGCAATTTATTGATAATTTTTAACTTATTTTNCTATAAANCTTTACATTATTAGAATTATATCCTACAAATCACACCCAATAGCGCTGATTTAAATCAAATTGCAAGCGCTAAATAAATGATGCTAAAGCGATGATCTCTTTAGACCACCGCGATAGCCGGTGGTTTTTTTTTGAGGCAACTCAATTTAAGCCGGGTGATTAAATTTGTGCACCTGACAAATGTCGAAGCACTAACTAAAAAAGGAGAGAAAAATGGCACTAAGTTTAACTGATTTGGCACCAAATTTTGATGCTGAAACAACTCAAGGAAAAATTAACTTCCATAAATGGGCTGGAGATAGCTGGGTAGTTTTATTTTCACATCCCAAAGACTTTACACCCGTTTGCACAACTGAACTTGGCTCACTTCAAAGTATTAAACCTGAGTTTGATAAGCGAAATGTCAAAATAATAGGTCTAAGCGTTGACCCTGTTGCTGATCATAAAAAATGGAGTGAGGATATTAAGGAAGTAACTGGTTATAAACCTGAATATCCACTCATTGGAGATGAAAACCTTCATGTTGCTAAATTATATGGATTGTTGCCAGGCTCAACATCAGGAAATTCAAAAGGTCGAACTGCCGTTGACAACCAAACGGTCAGAACCGTTTTTGTAATNGGNCCNGANAAAAGANTTAAANTATTTCTTACCTATCCTATGGCAACTGGAAGAAATTTCTTAGAAATATTAAGAGCTATAGATTCTATACAATTAACGGGCAAGTATAAGGTGGCCACTCCTGCAGGATGGAAACAAGGAGAAGATGTAATTATTGTGCCTGCTGTTAAGGATGATGAAGCAAAGAAATTATTTCCTAAGGGATGGAAAGCTGTAAAACCATATTTGCGTGTTGTTAAGCAGCCTAGGCTATAAAGTTATTTTCCCCAAAACTGGTGGGCTTTTTCCCTTGCCCACCAGACACTTAATCAATACTCTAATGTATTAAATTTATGAACATCATAAACTTTACACCCCTATCTGCCTTTGTAGGAGGCATAATAATTGGCTTGGCGGTTATATTATTTTTTGTTGGTAATGGCCGCTTAGCGGGCGTTAGCAGCATTGTAAATAATGCTCTTGTTTCAAAACAAAACAGAACTGATAACTTTTTATTCATTGTTGGATTAGTTTTGGGGCCCATTTTGTATGCATTTTTTACAAAAAATAACATTCCTTTTTTAATAACGTCATCGCTGCCAATCATTATTATTGCTGGCTTTTTAGTTGGTATAGGAACAAAAGTTGGAAGAGGTTGTACAAGTGGTCATGGGATTTGTGGCATTAGTCTTTTGTCGCTAAGATCTATTACAGCAACGATCATTTTTATGATTACAGCAATTATAACAGTTAGGTTGATTGGATAAAAAAATGATATCTAGAATTATATCTCTTACTAGTGGAATAATTTTTGGCGTTGGTTTGTCCGTGTCTAACATGATCAATCCAGAAAAGGTTCTAGGATTTCTAGATTTATTTGGTCAATGGGATCCTTCCTTAATTTTTGTGATGATGGGTGCAATTATTGTAAGTGCTCCAGTATTTTTTTTATTTAGAAACAAAAACAAACCTTTATTTGCTGACAATTTCTCTATTCCGACTTTAAAATCTATTGATAAAAATTTAA
>JAESSC010000014.1 GCA_016764285.1 Pelagibacteraceae bacterium | reverse complement strand
AAAGGGCAATTTCTAATTTTATGCTTGATTGTCACACTAAGGAATTCGAGTATCAAGAAATATCACCTCCATTAATTGTTACAGATAGTGCCATGTTTGGAACGGGGCAACTTCCAAAGTTTGAAAGTGATCAATTTGAAATTAAATTAGAAGATGAAAAATCTAGAAAATTTTTAATACCTACAGCTGAAGTTATTCTGACAAATATAGTTAGGGAATCTTTTTTAAAAGAAAAAGANTTGCCTTTAAGGTTAGTTGCTTCAACAGCATGTTTTAGAAAAGAGGCTGGTAGTTATGGAAAAGACACTAGAGGNATGATTAGACAACATCAATTTTATAAAGTTGAACTTGTTAGTATAGTTGAACCAAAAAAATGTCTTGAAGAATTAGATAGAATGACCAACTGCGCTCAGCAAATTCTAGAAAAACTAAAACTGCCTTACAGAGTGGTTATGTTATCCACTGGAGATATGGGGTTTAGTGCTGAAAAAACTTATGATTTGGAAGTTTGGATCCCTTCAGAAAATAAGTATCGAGAAATTTCAAGCTGCTCTTCTTGCGGNCAGTTTCAAGCAAGAAGGATGAATGCCAAGTACAAAAACGAAAGTAATGAATCAGATTTTTTAGGAACATTAAATGGATCTGGTTTGGCTGTTGGAAGAACATTGATTGCTATTATGGAAAATTATCAACAGAAAGATGGAAGCGTCATAATTCCAGATGTTCTGAGATCTTATATGCATGGAGAAGAACGTATAGGGTAATTTTTATTGTTTATTTTTTTTATTTAGTATAATCATAGTACAAATTTAGGAGNTAATATGTCAGGATCAGGTTTTGCCCAATTTATTCCATTAATTTTAATTTTTGTTATTTTTTACTTTTTTCTTATAAGACCTCAACAAAAAAAAGCTAAAGAACATAAATTGATGGTTGCTTCTTTAAAGCGAGGAGATGAAGTAGTTACTTCAGGAGGTATCGTAGGTAAAGTTGAAAGAATTCTGGGTAATGATAAAGTAGATCTATTAATTTCAGAAAATGTGACTGTTCAAGTTGTTCAATCAACAATACAAAGTTTATTAAATTATNCTGATACAAAAAAATAATTATATTTTGTGTTATATTTTTCAAAACTTAAATTAGTTACTATATATTTTATAATAGTTTTTTTATCATTATTTTCTTTTGTAAATTTTGTTGATAACGAAGATAATATTTTATTATCAAAAAAAGTTAATTTGGGCCTGGATCTTCAAGGTGGATCCTATTTATTATTAGAAGTTGATTCACAACCGGCAATAAAACAAAAATTACAAAATAAGCTTCTTAATTTAAGAAAAGCCTTAAAAAATAAAAAAATAAAATATAAAAATTTAAGGTTACAAAACGAAACAATTAATTTTCAATTATCAGAAAACGATATACAAAGATTTGATGATTTTTTTCTTAATAAAGAAAATTCCATCAATGCTTATTATAATAGATACAGATCTTATGAAATGGATTATTTTACTACAGATCTGGGAGCCAGCTTTCCCACAAAAGATTTAGTA
This sequence comes from Pelagibacteraceae bacterium, assembly GCA_016764285.1. GTDB lineage: Bacteria > Pseudomonadota > Alphaproteobacteria > Pelagibacterales > Pelagibacteraceae > AG-414-E02. The sequence continues at coordinate 7,083 of JAESSC010000014.1, read as the reverse complement.
ACAATTACATATTCTAAATTTGGATTGATTGAGCTCAAAAACTCCATCTTAGATGATTCTTTAGAAATAGTTAGAAGAAGAGTAGATGAAGTAGGTACCAAAGAGCCTACTATTCTTAGGAGAGGCAATGATAGAATTTTGATTGAATTGCCAGGTTTAGATGATCCTAATAGAATAAAAAATCTATTGGGTAAAACAGCAAATTTAACTTTTAGACTTATTTCAGAAGAAGAGGATGATTTTGGTTCAGAACTTTTATTTTTTGAAGATGATACAACTCAACTAAGAGTTAGCAAAAGAGTAGTAATGAGTGGTGATAATTTAACTAATGCTAGACCAAGATTTGATAATCTCAACAATGAAACAGTAGTCAGTTTTACCTTGGATAGAGTAGGTGCAAAAAAATTTGGAAGAGTAACTACAAAAAATATCGGAAAAAAATTAGCTATAATTATGGATAATAAAATTATTTCTGCTCCTGTAATTAGAGACGCAATATTGGGAGGTAATGGACAAATATCAGGAAATTTTACGTTTCAATCAGCAACCGATTTTGCTTTACTTCTCAGATCGGGAGCTTTACCAGCGCCTCTTAACATTATTGAGGAGCGAACAGTTGGTCCTGATCTTGGTGAAGACTCTATCAAGGCCGGAGCTATTTCGTTGGTCATAGGCTTTTTACTAGTTATAGGCTACATGCTATTCAAATATAAGCTATTAGGGATTATAGCTGACCTAGCTTTGATCGTTAATCTCATTCTTCTTCTAGGAATTTTAACTATTTTGGAGGCAACCCTGACCTTGCCTGGGATCGCTGGAATTATTCTGACGGTAGGTATGGCGGTTGACGCCAATGTTTTAATTTTTGAGAGAATAAAAGAAGAAATGAAAACTGAAAAATCAAATATTCATGCTTTTGATATGGGTTATAAAAGAGCACAATCAGCAATCTTAGATGCAAATATAACAACTTTAATATCAGCGATCATACTTTTCTTTCTGGGATCGGGTCCAGTTAAAGGTTTTGCGGTAACTTTAGGTATTGGTATTTNNACAACTTTNTTTTGTGCGTATTTCTTTGCTCGTCACCTATCATCAATTTATGTAATGAAAAATAANGATAAACAAATTNTAATATGATTTTCAAAGTGTCTAAGGATATTAAATTTTCTTATTTTTACAAAAAGCTAAATATTCTATCATCAATTTTAATTATTTTTTCTATTCTTGTTCTTTTATTTAAGGGACTGAATTTAGGAGTTGACTTTAAAGGAGGAACTTTAATTGAGCTTAGGACGGAAANTTCAATAACGACTATTGCTGAGATAAGACAGTCGTTTTTACAAATGAATTTAGGGGATGTTGCNGTAAAAAAATTTGGTAAGGAAAATGATTATTTAGTAAAAATTGAAATAACAAAATCTAATGATGAAAACTTTATCAAATCAATCAATGATAAATTGTCTGCAGATTTAGGTTCTGNCGTTNATTTTAGGCGAGTGGAGAATGTTGGTCCAAAAGTTAGCAANGAATTNCTGAGAGCAGGTTTATTAGCNATTAGTTTATCTTTGGCTGCAATGTTGTTTTANATTTGGATAAGGTTTGAATGGCAATTTAGCNTNGGAGCTGTTATTGCANTAATTCACGATGTTATTATTACTGTGGGAATTTTTTCTTTTTTAGCTTATGAAGTTAATTTATCAATTGTAGCTGCGGTTTTAACTATAGTTGGCTATTCGATGAATGATACGGTTGTAATATTTGACCGTATCAGAGAAAATTTGAAAAAGTATTCAAAGATGTCAATCACTGAAATTTCTGATCTTTCAACCAATCAAACTTTATCGAGAACTTTAATTACTTCAGTCACAACATTACTAGCATTGTTCTCTATATACATTTTTGGTGGTGCAATATTAAAGGGTTTTTCTTTTGCTATGATTCTCGGTGTTATTATTGGAACGTATTCATCTATTTTTATAGCAACACCAGTTNTAAATTATACAAAGGTTANTCAAAAAACTNTTTTAANAGAGAATACGGAAAATAATTAGTATAAGTTTTGAGCCATTACCATTGATAGNAGCATTGGNAATGATAACAAAGTGTTAGTTCTTGAAAACAACATTGCTGTTCTAGCAGATTTCGCTTTTTCTTCCGGTGNACATTCAACCANTCCCAAAACTCTTTTTTGATTTGGCCAAATAATAAACCAAACATTGTAAGCCATGATTAAACCTAACCACATTCCAATACCGATAGCCGTGCTTTTTCCGCCTCCGCTACCAATACCAAGAACCAATGCTTCGTGTATATAACCATTTAAATAAGCAACTATAAGTCCAGTTATTATTGTAGATAAAGCAGCCCATCGGAACCAAAAAAGAACCGCTGGTGCTATGACTTTTCCTATCGCTGGTTTTTGTTCATCTGGGATTTTTGGCATGCTTGGTATTTGAANAAAATTTAAATACCATAATAAACCAATCCACATAACTCCAGAAAGAACGTGAAAATACCTAAATAACCAACTCCAAAATAATTGATCAAAAGCCCAGCCACCTTCTGCATAAAATAAATAAATGAACAATAAAACAGCAAGAACTATTGATAAATGAATAGTTTTTGCTAGCGATTGCAATATAGATCCCATGGGTAATTTATATCATTTTTAAGCTTAAATGCTAAGCTGTTTTTTTTAGCTTCGTATTAATAACGTTTTTTAAAAAATTTCCCGTATAACTACTAGATACTTCACAAATTTGTTCAGGATTTCCTTCTGCAATAATTTGGCCACCTTTATCACCNCCCTCAGGACCCATATCAATTATCCAATCTGCNGTTTTAATTACATCCAAATTATGTTCTATGACAATCACTGTATTTCCTTGATTAACAAATGCTTGAAGAATTTCTAGCAACTTTTTTATATCATGTGCGTGTAAGCCTGTTGTTGGTTCGTCCAAAATATACATGGTTCTTCCAGTTGATCTTTTTGACAACTCTTTAGCTAGTTTTATTCTTTGAGCTTCACCTCCTGATAAAGTTGTAGCTTGTTGTCCTATTTTTATATATCCAAGACCGACTTTTTTTAAAGTTAACAATTTAGTTTTTATTGTAGGTATATTTTCAAAAAAATTACAACCTTCGTCAACGGTCATATTTAATACATCAGCAATATTTTTATTTTTATATTTGATCTCCAATGTTTCGCGATTATATCTAAGGCCTTTACAAACATCACAAGCTATATAAACATCAGGCAAAAAATGCATTTCATAAGTTATTACTCCATCACCTTCGCATGTTTCACATCTTCCGCCTTTTACATTAAATGAAAATCTTCCAACTTTATAACCTCTTGCTTTTGACTCAGGTAAACTTGCAAACCAATCTCTTATTGGTCCGAAAGCTCCAGTATAGGTAGCGGGATTTGATCTGGGTGTTCTTCCTATAGGCGATTGATCTATATTGATAATTTTATCAATTCTTTCTACACCCCTATAACTTTTAAATGCTTTTGGTATCTTTCGTGATTTATTATTATTTAACATTAAATTTAAAGCATTATACAAAGTATGAATTATTAACGTAGATTTACCACTACCTGATACTCCGGTAACACAAGTGAAGGTTCCTAATGGTATTTTAAGATTTATATTTTTTAAATTATAACCAGTGGCACCCAAAATTTCTAAATATCTTCCGTTCCTTGCCAATTTTCTTGTTCTTGGAACATGAATATTCATTTTTTTTGATAAATATTTTCCAGTAATACTATTTTCACTATCCATTATTGTTTTTAATTTTCCTTGAGCAACTATATGACCTCCATCATTACCGGCTTTAGGGCCAAGGTCTATTATATGATCAGCACTTTCCATTGTTTCTGTGTCGTGCTCGACAACTATAACTGTGTTACCTAAATCTCTAAGTCGTTTTAGAGCATTAATTAATTTAATATTATCCTTTTGATGTAAACCAATTGATGGTTCATCCAGAACATATATTACTCCAGTTAAACCTGAACCAATTTGAGAAGCTAACCTTATTCTTTGAGACTCACCTCCAGATAAAGTTCCAGATTCTCTTGATAGAGTTAGATAATCCAGACCTACATTAAGCAAAAAATCTAATCTTTCATTAATTTCTTTTAAAATATGTTGAGCGATTTTTTTTTCTCTATCTTTCAATGTATCGTTTAAACTTTTGAACCATTTTTTTGCTTCAGATATAGGTTTTCTTGTAACTTCACTGATATTTAAATTATCTATTTTTACACATAAAGCCTCATCTTTAAGCCTCATTCCTTTGCATTTTTCACAATCAGATTCACTCTGATATTGGGCAATTTCTTCCCTTTTCCATTCACTTTCTGTTTCCAAGTATCTTCTCTCTAAATTATTAATTACTCCTTCGAATGATTTTTTAGTTGAATATTTTTCATATCCATCATCGTAATTAAATTTAATTTCGTCATCATGAGAGCCGTAAAGTAATATATCTTTTATTTTTTCTGGTAACTTCTTCCACGGCTCATCTAATGAAAATCTATAGTGTTTGGCCAACGAACCTAGCGTTTGAGCGTAGTATAATGATGTTGATTTAGCCCACGGTTCTATAGCTCCTTCAGCCAAACTTTTTTTAGCATTTGGAACAACTAAATTTGGATTAACATTTAAATTAACTCCAATACCCTCACATTCTTCACAGGCTCCATATGGGCTATTAAATGAAAATAGTCTTGGTTCTATTTCCTCAATTGTAAAACCACTTTCAGGACAAGCAAATTTTGATGAAAATATAACTTTTTCTATTTTTCTAAATTTTTTTGGAAGAGTTTCATTTTCATATTCGACAAATAATAGCCCATCAGACAAATTAAGTGCTGTTTCGACGCTTTCTGCTAATCTATTTCCTAATTCATTATTTATAATAATTCTGTCAACTATAACCGAAATGTCGTGCTTAATTTTTTTGTTCAACTCTGGCACTTCATCAATATTATGATAAGTTCCATCAACTTTTATTCTTTGAAAACCCCTTCTTTTGAAATCCGCTATCTCTTTTTTATATTCTCCTTTTCTACCTCTAACGACAGGAGCTAATAAATAAATAGTATTTTTTTTCGGAAGATTCTTTATTCTATCGACAATTTCAGCAACACTTTGTGATTTAATAGGCTTTCCAGTGAAGGGTGAATAAGGTGTCCCTGCTCGTGCATATAATACCCTCATATAATCATAAATTTCAGTAACGGTAGCAACAGTAGATCTTGGATTTTTTGGAGTATTTTTTTGTTCTATAGAAATAGCAGGACTTAGTCCCTCAATTAAGTCTACTTTGGGTTTTTTCATTTTGTCTAAAAACTGTCTAGCGTAAGCGGAAAGACTTTCCACATACCTTCTCTGACCCTCAGCATAGATTGTATCAAACGCTAATGATGATTTTCCTGATCCGGAGAGACCTGTTATTACAATAAAATTGTCTTTTGGAATTTCAACCGAAATATTTTTTAAGTTGTGTTCTTTAGCGCCTTTTATAACGATTTTTTTACCCATATATTTTGACAACTATATCTAACCTATTAATAAAAAGATGGAAATATGTTATATTTTTAGATGTTAACAATTAATCTTTTAACAAATCTATAAATAATATGGCTGGAAGTTTAAATAAAGTACTTTTAATAGGAAGATTGGGGGCCGACCCTGAAATTAAGCAAATGGTGAATGGTAAAAGTATCGCAAGGTTTAGTTTAGCGACTAGCAATACGTGGAAAGACAAGAATACAGGTGAAAGAAAAGAAAAAACAGAGTGGCATAGGGTCGTTATTTTCAACGAAGGCTTAGTTAACGTAGTGCAACAGTATGTAAAAAAAGGTGCACAAGTTTATATTGAAGGACAACTTTCAACCAGAAAGTGGACTGATGAAAAGTCTGGCCAAGATAAATATTCTACAGAAATAGTTCTACAAGGATTTAATTCAACATTTACCATATTAAGTGGAAAAAATAGTCAAAGTACATCCATACAAGATAACACTGAAACTAAAAGTTCTCTGCCAAATGAGAAAAGTTCTTCATCAAATGATCTTGATGATGAGATTCCTTTTTAGCTTAAATGGAAAATATAGCATCTGATTTAGGTAAAAATAATCATAAACCGATTTTTGTTTATGATGAAATGAGCTCGTCTTATTTATCATATGCAATGAGCGTGATAATAAGTAGAGCGCTACCTGATGTAAGAGACGGGTTAAAACCAGTTCATAGAAGAATAATTTACGCCATGTATAAAGGTGGTTTTGATTGGTCTAAGCAATTTAGAAAATCAGCAAGAATAGTAGGAGATGTTATTGGTAAATATCATCCACACGGAGACCAAGCTGTATATGATGCTTTGGTAAGACTTGTTCAGGATTTTTCAATGAGTCTACCGTTAATTGATGGTCAAGGCAATTTCGGTTCTATTGATGGAGATCCAGCTGCCGCAATGAGATACACTGAAACAAAGTTAGCCAAGATTTCGCAATTTTTAATTGATGATATAGAAAAAAATACAGTTGAGTTTCGAAGTAATTACGATGAAACAGAAAAAGAACCTTCAGTTTTACCTGCGCAATTTCCAAACTTATTAGTCAATGGGGCAGGTGGTATTGCGGTTGGAATGGCAACAAGTATCCCTCCGCATAATTTAGGTGAAATTATTGATGCCACAGTAGCTTTTATAAATAATAGAAATATTACTATTTCACAATTAATGAAAAAAGTTCCAGGACCTGATTTTCCAACTGGGGGAATAATTGTAGGCATGGATAATTTAAAACAAGGATATAATAAAGGAAGAGGCTCAATCAAAATAAGAGGCGAAATAGACGAGGAAAGTTTAAAAAATGGTAAAGAGCGCTTAGTCTTAAAATCTATACCTTACCAAGTCAATAAATCAGCTTTAAATGAGAGAATAGCTGAACTTGCTAGGGATAAAAAAATAGAAGGCATAAGCGATATTAGAGACGAGTCTAATCGCGAAGGAATTAGAGTTGTATTAGATTTAAGAAGAAACGTTGAACGAGAAACGGTA
>JAESSC010000013.1 GCA_016764285.1 Pelagibacteraceae bacterium | reverse complement strand
CAGACATTACCAATCATTATGGACTCATCAGCACTGTTAAATGGACTAGATATAAGCAAGTATCATGCCTTTTCGGAAGATGTAATTGGAGCAGTTAAATGTCATGCACGTGCGATACATGGTTTGAATAATGAAGATGTGCGAGTAACAAGCAGATTGTATTTGCCTTCGAAAAGGCTTCGCGGCTTTAGAGCAGGTAGAGTAGGACCAAAGGATGGAGATGATTGGGTTGGAGGTAATTATACTACAGCATTAGGATTTGAGGCGCAGCTGCCTAATTTTTTACCGGAGGAAACAAGAACGGATATTAGTGCATTTTTAGATACCGGAAATGTATGGTCCGTTGACTACAGTGATACTATAGAAGATACAAACAAAATTAGATCATCCATAGGAGTAGCTGCAAATGTATTTACTGTAATTGGTCCGCTTAGCTTTGTTTTAGCGCAGGATATAACAAAAAGTAATACTGATGAAACTGAATCATTTAATTTCAGAATTGGAACATCATTCTAATGAAATATTTAGTAAAATTTTTTGTAGTTACTTTTTTGTTTTTAATTTATACACATGCTTCAGCAGAACAAAAAATAGCATATTTAGATATGAAATTTGTTTTAAATAATAGCAAGGCAGGAAAAGGTGCGCAGGATTTTTTACAGAAATCATTTAAAGAAAATCAAAAAAAATTTTTGAATGAAGAAAATGCGCTCAAAAAGAAAGAAAATGATTTATTAGCACAAAAGACAATTTTGACTAAAAAAGAATATCAAAAAAAATCTGCTGATCTGAGAAAAAAAGTAATAGATTATCAATCGCAAAGAAGAACAGCACTTGAAAAAATTACATCACAGAGAGCAGAAGCAAGGCAAAAATTATTAGAAAAGTTAGATCCAATTATGAAGACTTATATTAAAGAAAATGATATTTCGCTGATTATAGATAGAAAAAATGTACTTATGGGAAATACCAATCTTGATATTACAAATATAATTGTTGAAAAGTTAAATAAAGAGTTTCCATCGTTAAGTATAAAATAAAATGGTTTCTAACCAGTTTTTTGTAAAAAAGGGACCATACCCTTTAAAGGAAATAATTAAAGCAATCGATTGCACCAATAACTATTCAAATGTAAAAGANTTTGAAATTCATGGNGTNGAATCCTTAGTAAATGCTAAGGAAAATGATATGACTTTTTTAAATTCTAGNAGATACAAANANNTTTCTTTNAAAACGAAAGCAGCCGCTTGTATNACTTCTTCAAATCTTTCAAAATTTCTTCCTAATAAATGTATTAAACTTAATGTTAAAAATATNTTATTGGCCGTAACTCAAGTTTCAAAAATGTTCTATCCNAAAGCAGATCTAGATTATCCAGATATTAATCTTATAGATTCAAATGAAATTAAAAACAAATACCCTGAAGTGAATTTTGGAAAAAATGTTTTCATTGGAAAGAATGTTCAAATAGGCAAAAATACTTTTGTTGGAAGCAATTGTATAATTGAAAGCAATGTTAAAATTGGAAAAAATTGTATAATTGGTTCTTTAGTTATTATAAAATATTCTATTATTAATGATTATGTGTGCATAAAGGATGGCTCTAAGATTGGAATCAAAGGTTTTGGTTTTATACCCATTGGACAAAAGAATATTAGAACACCTCAGATTGGAAAAGTAATTTTAGGAGAAGGAGTAGAAATAGGAGCAAATTGTACTATAGACAGAGGTTCTGTTAGCGATACCATAATAGGGAGAAATACTTTTTTAGATAATCAAATACAAATAGCTCACAATGTTAAAATTGGTACAAACTGTATGATGGCAGCACAAGTGGGAATAGCAGGAAGCACGACGATAGGTGACAATACTGTAATTGGAGGTCAAGCAGGAATTTCTGGACATTTAAAAATAGGAAACAATGTCAAAATCGGAGGAGCAAGTGGAGTTACAAGAGATATTCCAGATAACTCCCAAGTCATGGGTTATCCTGCTGTTCCGCTAAGAGATTTTGTAAAAATGAGAAGAAAAAAATGAAAAATAATTCAATTGATAAAAAAGAAATCGAGCGTTTGTTACCGCACAGGGAGCCGATGCTCTTAATCGATAGATTAATTAATATTGTTCCTCTAAAATCAGCTACAGCAATAGTGAATGTTAAAAAAACATCTTTTTTTGTACAAGGTCATTTTCCAGGACAACCTGTTATGCCAGGTGTTTTTATTGTTGAAGCTTTTGGTCAAGCGGCCGCCGCTCTAACAGCCCATGGAGTAGATTCTAAAGAATACGAAAATAAATTAGTATACTTGATGAGTATTAATAAGGCGCGATTTAGAAATCCAATTTTTCCTGACTGTGAACTTCATTTAGAGATTGAAGCTATAAGATCCCATGGTCGTGTTTGGAAATATAAAGGTGTAGCAAAGGTTAATGGAACAAAAATGGCTGAAGCCGAGTGGGCTGCAAGTGTTGTTGATAGGACAAAATAAATTATGATTCACAAAACTAGTATCATTGATAAAAATGCCAAAATTTCAAAAACTGCTAAAATAGGTCCATATACAATTATAGGATCTAATGTTGAAATTGGTGATGAAGTCGAAATACACTCACATGCCAATATTGTAGGTAATACAAAAATTGGATCTGGAACTCAAGTTTTTCCCTTTGCAAGCATAGGGACTCAACCTCAAGATCTAAAGTACAAGGGTGAAAAAAATAGTCTAGTCATTGGGAAAAATAATATTATTAGAGAGTACGTAACAATTAATCCAGGGACTCAGGGNGGTCGAACGATTACAAAAATTGGAGACAATTGTTTGTTTATGATTTCTTCACATGTAGCTCACGACTGTCAAATCGGAAATAATGTGGTTATAGCGAACAATGTTCCTTTAGGCGGTCATGTGATTATTGAGGATTCAGTTATTATAGGAGGAAATTCTGCGGTTCAACAATTTACCAGAATAGGGCGTTTAGCAATGGTGGGAGGAATGACAGGAGTATTAAAAGATGTAATACCCTTTGGTCTATCATTTGGTAATAGAAATTATTTAAAGGGTATAAATTTAATTGGGCTTCGAAGAAAAAAATATGAAAATAAAATAATAATGGAATTAAATGAAGCATATAAAAAAATTTTCTCGTCAAAAAATCTTCATGAAAATTTAGTTAAAATAAATGGAGAATTTAAAGATAATAAATTAGTAAAAGAGGTAACAGAATTTATTTCAAAGGACAAAAAAAGACCAATCTGTTCACCATTAGAAAATTAATTATTTAATGATAGGTTTAGTCCTTGGTGAAACTCAGTTAGGTAATTTAATTATAAAAAAACTTAAATTACTTAAAAAAAAATTTNTAATAATTGATATTTCTAAAAAAAAAATATTTAAAAAAAACAAAAATTTCTTNCCATTATCTATAGGCCAGTTGGGAAAAGCTATATCAATATTAAAAAAANATGGATGTAAAAAAATAATTTTTGCNGGGAAANTTACAACTCCTAATTTTTCCAAAACTAAATTTGATTTTAAAGCTATNTATTATTTACCAANAATCATTAAGGGGGCTAAAAAAGNCGATGCTTCAATTATCAAGANANTTATTGAGATTTTTAAAAAAGAAGGTTTCAAAATAATAAGTTCTANTTTTTTTAATCCNGANCTATTACTCANGAGAGGAAACTATACAAAAATGAAGCCTGATTTTTTAAGCAAAAAGGATATGCTGAAAGGAAAAANCATTATTACTGATTTAAGCAGACGTGGTATTGGACAAGGAGTAGTTATTAGAAATAGTCACGTAGTTACAATTGAAGATTCTGATGGAACAGATGNTATGTTGAAAAGAGCCAGTATATTATTCAAGCGATTTTCTTATAGAAATAAAAGACAAGGCATTCTTCTTAAATTCCCAAAGCGAAATCAAGATTTACGTGTAGATTTGCCTACTGTTGGCATCAAAACTATAAAGAAGTGTATGAAAATTGGACTTAAGGGAATTGTTGTAAAAGCAAATCAAAATATTTTTTTAGATCGTTCAAAATGCATTAATTTAGCTAATAAAAATAGAATGTTTATTTGCGCTATTTAATATGCAAAAAAAAATATTTGTTTTAACTGGTGAGCCATCTGGAGATAAATTGGCAGCAAAAGCTGTTTCAAAACTAAAAAAAATTAATAATAATATTGAATATTTATCTGTTGGTGGCACCNACCTTAAATCTAAAGGNATNGATTCAATATTTAAATTAGAAGAAATTACTTATTTAGGATTTACTAGGGTAATTCTTAATTTATTTAAAATTAAAAGAAAAATTAATTATACAGTAAAAAAAATATTAGAATTTAATCCCGATATCTTATTTTCTGTAGATAGTCCTGATTTTACACTGAGAGTTGCAAAAATAGTAAAAAAAAGAANCTCAAATATTAAAACTATACATTATGTTGCTCCTCAAGTTTGGTTATGGAGAGAGGGTAGGGTTAAAAAAATAAAGAATTTTATAGATCATATATTGTTATTATTTNATTTTGAAAAAAAATATTTTGATAAAGAAAATATTAATTCCACATTTGTTGGTCATCCCCTTTTGGATAATAAAATTAAAAACAAAGTCGATTTAAGTTATTTGACTGACAAAAATAAAAAAATCATATCAATATTTCCAGGTAGTCGTTTATCAGAAATAAATACTTTAATGCCTATATTGGNAAAATTTATTATCTTGGCNCAGAGCAAATATAAAGATTTTCTTTATGTATTTCATGCAACCCAAGAATTCAAAGATCTTGTAAATCGATTTTTATCTGAATCCAGTTTAAAAAATTGTGAAATAACGTCAGATGAAAATATTAAAAAAAATATATTATCTAACTCAACTTTTGCTATTGCTAAATCAGGAACTATTTCGTTAGAAATTTGTAATGCAGGAGTTCCATCTATCATAATATATAAAATGAATTTTCTTAACTTCTTTATCATTAAACTGCTAATTAAGGTNAGGTATGCAAATATTTTTAATATAATATCTAATTCTGAAATTATTCCTGAATTGTTACAATCTAGATGTAATCCTAAAACTATTTATGAATTTNTAGAATCATATATTAAAAATCCTAAATTGGGAAAAACACAGATTTTGAATTGTAATAAAATCTTAGATGAAATGAAAATAGATACTTCATCTACTGAAAAAGTTGCTAATATTTTGAATAAAAGTTTAAATTAATTGAATTTNCTTAATCTTTTTAAAACTTCATCTTTTTCTAAAGATAAGATTATGTCGTAAATNCCAGGACCAAATTTAGATCCNGTAAGTGCTATCCTCATAGGCTGTCCAATTCCTTTAAAATTAGTNTGATGTTTATCCATTAATTCTTTTAGNTGTTTCTCTAGTGTTTCCTTATTAAGCATTTCACTTNCTTCAATTTTCTTACAGTAATCNTTGATAATTTTTTTGGACNTGTCNTCAATTAAATTAAGATCTTCNGAATTAATACTAAACTTATNAGTGATAATGTAATTAGCATTTTTGTGAATATCTTCTAGGGATTTAGCTTTATTTTTAAGAAAATGTATTGAGTTTATTAGTTTTTTTTCAAACTTACCTTCAATTTTTTCTTTGTATTGCTGACAATAATTTTTGAAAGTTTGAAATAACTCTTTTTCATCCATATCTTTTATATAGTGTTCGTTCATTGATAAAATACGATNCATGTCTAGTTTTGAAGGAGATTTTCCGATTNCAGNTAAATTNAAGTATTTAATACTTTCCTCTAAAGAAAATATTTCCTTNTCNTTATAAGACCATCCTAAACGGAGCAAATAATTTCTTAAAGCCCTAGGTAATATTCCTATTTTAATATAATCACTTAATGTAGAGGCGTTATCTCTTTTAGATAATTTTTTCCCTGCAGCACTATGGATCAATGGTATATGAGCAAATTCTGGAAGNTTCCATTTCATTGCTTCATAAATTTGTTTTTGTTTAAAGGTATTAATTTTGTGGTCATCTCCTCTTATAACATGNGTAATATTCATCAAGTGATCATCAACGACAGCAGATAATTGATAGGTAGGCGAACGATCCTTTCGGAGAATTATAAAGTCTTCAATTATTGCATTGGAAATATTAATCTGGCCTTGGACTAAATCTTTTATTACAGTATTTCCACTTATTTTACTTTTGAATCTTGTTACCGGTTTAACATTTTTTGGAATTTCTAAATCCTTAGGATTTCTCCATTTTCTATTATAAACAAAAGGTATCCCGCTTTTTTTTGCTTTTGTTTTTTGTTCTTCAATTTCTTTTTCTGTACAATAACATTTATAAGCAAAACCTTTCTTTAAAAGTTCATCAGCAATTTCTTTGTGTTTATTAACTTTTTCCGATTGTATATATTCTTTGCCATCGTGTTGAATACCAATCCATTTCAGCGATTCAATAATTTGTTTTTTATATTCATCTTTGGATCTTTCTTTGTCTGTATCTTCAATTCTTAAATAAAATTTTCCTTTATTATTTTTAGAAAATAGCCAATTAAAAAAAGCTGTTCTAATACCACCTATATGCAATGGTCCAGTTGGAGAGGGAGCAAACCTTGTTGCCACTAAACTCATAAATGATTATTAGACTATTTTTTTAGAAGTTTCTATATAAAGATACTAGGACACCCTGGATTTTTACTCTATCAGGGCCAAAAATTTTTGTTTCATAACTTTTGTTTGCGCTTTCAAGAGCTACAACTTTACCTTTTTTTCTTATTCTTTTAAGCATGGCTTCATGATCGTCGATTAGAGCAACTACTATTTGTCCATTGTCGGCGGTATTAGTTTTTCTAACAATGACCGTATCACCATCATTGATTCCAGCTTCAATCATGGAGTCGCCGGAAATTTTTAAACCAAAATGTTCTCCTTTATTACTTAATGCTTGTGGAAGAACTATTCTACTAACTTCGTTCTGTATTGCTTCAATTGAGGTACCAGCTGCAATTTTGCCTAATACAGGTATTTCGTTTACATTGTTTTTTTGATTATTACTATCTAATCCGCCCTTTATTACACTTGGTGAGAAAGAGTTATAAATATCATTCGCACTAGCTGTTTCGGGTAATTTTAAAACTTCCAGTGCTCTTGCTTTGTGAGCAAGTCTTTTAATAAAGCCTCTTTCTTCTAAAGCAGTGATGAGTCTATGGATTCCAGATTTTGATTTTAAATTTAAGGAATTTTTCATTTCTTCATATGAAGGCGAAACTCCAGTAGATCTGATCTTTTTATTTATATATAAAAGCAGGTTTTTTTGTTTTTTAGTTAACATAGAACAAACATCGTACATTTATCGTTCTATAAAAGTTCTAATTTTAAATCAATGCTTAAAAACCCTTAATTTTAAAGGCTTATTTGAGTAAATTGTTTTAGCTTTGAACCAATGTCTTGGCTTTTGAGAAGCGATTCTCCAATGAGGAAATTATAAATTCCAGCGTTATCTATTATAAATTTTATGTTTTTAGTTGAATGTATTCCGCTTTCACAGATCAATGGGTTTTGGTGAGAATTTAATATTTTAGAAAGTTTCACAGATGTATTAAGAGAAACTTCCAAAGTCTTTAAATTTCTATTATTTATTCCAATAAGAGAATCTTTAAAAGACAAAGCAATTTCAGCTTCTTTTTCTGAATGAACCTCAATTAAAGTTGAAATATTTAGATCATTCGCAGCTTGACATAAGTCTTTAGCAAGCACTTTATCAACCGCAGATAAGATTATCAAAATACAATCAGCCCCAAAACTTTTAGCTAAAGCTACTTGATAAGTATCAATAAAGAAATCTTTACATAATATAGGGATTTTATAATTGCTTTTAATATTTTTTATATAATCAAGTTTACCTAAAAAAAAATATTCTTCTGTAAGAACAGAAAGAAAAGAGGCTCCATTTTCAAAATAAATTTTTGCTATATTAAGAGGATTAAAATTTTTTATAATTTCTCCAGCAGATGGGCTCGCTTTTTTAATTTCAGCTATAATAGAAATTTTACGTTCTGAATTTCGTCTTTTAATTTTATCTTTAAAATCAATGAAATTGTTTATGTTTTTAATATCTTCGAAAAGTTTGTTTTCAGGGTGTTCTTTCTTGTAAATTTTAATCCTTTCTTTTTTTTTGTTAATAATCTTTTTTAATACATTTTCCATCTTAGAAGGTCTGAATCTTTTTTAGATGAATTAAGGTTTTATCGGATTCTAAATATTTTCTTGAAAATTCATATGCATCTTCAAATTTATTAAATTTATTACAAACAATAAGAGCGGCAGCTGAATTTAAACATACTGCTTCGGAAAATTCATTTTTACTTCCACTAAAAATATCTATTATCTTATTAGCGTTGTAATCAGCATCTTGCCCTTTTAAATTATCAGGATTATTAAATTTTACCCCGATTTTTTTAGGATCAATCTTGATTTCGTTAATCTTATTATTTTTCAATTCAACAATATTAGTTATTGCAAATGGAGAAATTTCATCCATACCGTCTTCACTGTGAACTATCCACGCATGTTCTGATTGTAAATTTTTTAAAGCATTTGCAAAAGGTAGTAACCATTTTTTTGCAAAAACTCCTACCACTTGCCTTTTTACGTTAGCTGGGCTACTTAACGGACCTAGCAAATTAAATATAGTTCTTGAACCAATTTTTTTTCTTATAGGAGCAACGTACTTCATAGTTAAATGGTAATTTGGAGCAAACATAAAACCAAAATTATTCTTTTCTATGCTTTTAGCGACTCCATCTGGTTGTAAATGAATGTTAATTTTTAATCGCTCTAGAACATCTGCTGAACCACATTTTGATGAAAGTGCTTTATTTCCATGTTTTGCAACTTTAATATCCATGCTGGCCAATAGAAGCGAAGAAGCTGTAGATATATTAAGAGTATTTTTTCCATCACCTCCGGTACCACAAGTATCTATAATATCTTCAGATGTTTTCACTTTTAATGCTTTTTCTCTCAAAACGTATACTCCACCAGCAATTTCGTCAGATGTTTCGCCTTTGGTAGATAAAGCTGTTAAAAAATTATAAATTAAGTTTTCTGACATTTTTCCATTCATAATACTAAGGAAAATTGTTTTACTTTCTTCAAAGCTTAGATTTTTGCCCTTAGAAATATTATTAATTAATTGTTCTAAATTATTCATAACTGTTCAGTATTTTAAAAAATTTTTTAACAACTTCATACCCTCNGGGGTTCTAATACTTTCAGGGTGGAATTGAACACCATGAACATTATATTTATTATGCATTATTCCCATGATGATTTTATNTTTAGTTTCTGCAGTTATAATTAATTCATTACTGAGAGTTTTTCTATCAATGATTAAACTATGATATCTTGTTGCAAATAATTTTCTTTTTATACCCTGAAAAATACCTTTTCCGGCGTGCTTAATTTGACTGATTTTTCCATGCATAACTTTTTTTGCGACAACAATTTTAGATCCAAAAATTTGTCCTATAATTTGATGNCCTAAACACACTCCTAATATTGGAATAGATTTATAAAAGTANTTGACTATTTTTAAACAAGATCCAGCCTGGTCGGGATTACCTGGGCCAGGCGAAATGACTATTTTTTGATATTTATTTTTTTTAATTTTATCAATTTTGATTTTATCATTTCTACAAACATCTACTTTACATTTGAGTGATGAAAGATAATGGTACAAGTTATAAGTAAAGCTATCATAGTTATCTATAAGTAATAATTTCATTTTTTTTAATTCAATGAGTTTATTAATGCTTTTGCCTTATTAACTGTTTCTAAATATTCTTTTTCAGGAATGCTGTCAGCAACAATTCCTGCNCCAGATTGTATATAAAATTTATTATTTTTAATAAGTGCTGTTCTTAAAGCAATACAAGTATCAAAATTTTGGTTGGCGGAAAAATATCCGATAGCGCCTGCATACATTTTCCTTTTAGATTTTTCTAGTTCATCAATAATTTCCATAGCTCTTATTTTGGGTGCACCGGAAACTGTTCCCGCAGGAAATCCCGCAAGCATAGTATCAAGTAAACTGTGTTTTTTATTAAATTTTCCCTCAACATTGGAAACAATATGCATAACGTGAGAATATTTTTCCACTTTAAATTTTTCAGTAACCTTAACGGAATTAATTTTTGAAACTTTTCCAACGTCATTTCTNCCTAAATCTAAAAGCATTAGATGTTCTGACAATTCTTTTTTATCATTCAANAGTTCTNGTTTATAAAATGCATCCTTTTTAGCGCTTAAACCTCGTGGTCGTGTTCCAGCAATCGGNCGAATAGTTATTTTATTTTTTCTTAACCTTACTAAAATTTCTGGGCTGCTTCCTATTATTTGAAAGTCATTAAAGTTAATAAAATACATAAAAGGAGAAGGGTTGGTAATTCTTAATTTTTTATATATCTCTAATGGAGATTTTGTAAGCTTGGCTTCAAATCTTTGACTTAGTACCACCTGAAAAATATCACCTTTTTTGATATATGCCTTTGCTTTTAAAACAATTTCTTTAAATTTTTTTTTAGAAATATTTGATCTAACTTTTATTTTTTTATTAGTTTGAGTCTGTGTATTTCTTCGATCTTCAACATTAAAGGTTAAGCTTTTTAAGTTTTGAATATTTTTTATTTGATTTGAATAATATTTTGAATAGTTATTAATTTTTTGGTCAGCATAACAATTGATTATAAAATAAATTTTTTTAAGCAAATTNTCATGAATTATAAGTTNTTTAGGTCTCATTAATTTTATATCAGGCATTTTCAAGTCATCATGGCAATTATCGGGAATTTTTTCAATGTATCGAATAATATCATATGAAAAGTATCCTACTAAAAGAGAACATAGAGGAGGAAGATTCTTTGGCAGAGGAAAATTAAAATTTTCAATTAATTTTCTTAGAAATATGTATGGGGTACCTTTTATTATTTTTTTTTTATTGTTTTCAATAAGGTAGATTTTTTTTTTATTAAATTCCCAAATTTTATCGGGGTCAGCTCCAATTATTGTATATCGTCCTCTTATTCTGCGTTTTTCTACCGATTCGAATATAAAACTATTTTCTTTTATTAAAAAATTATTAATTATATTTTCAATAATTTTATTATTCTTACAAGCTGTTTGGTGAAATATTATTTGATTTTTTTTATTTTTGTGTTTTTGTGAAATTCTAGGGATTTCGGGTGATGCCAATAAGAGAGAAAAACATGAAGGAAAACTATTGAGAGCGATGTGAAAAGGTTCTTTTGGAGTGACAAAACGAGGGAAAAGATGAGGTTCAGAGCGCAGCGGTTTCAACCTCTGATTGTTCAAAGGTCTCTTGCTTGGATTCCTCTCCATATTACTTTTCAATGCTGTTGTTGGTTATTTCGCGTTGGATGATACTCCGCCTTCCTGCAGGGAAGGGGAATAGAAGTATCCGAAACCTGAAAGGTGGTCCGTCTGATTTT
>JAESSC010000012.1 GCA_016764285.1 Pelagibacteraceae bacterium | reverse complement strand
GTGTGACAACAGTGTGACAAGACACTGCTGCAAGAAAGTAAGTTATGCTGCTAACGACGAATCAACNGNNTAGAATTAATGGCGGANAGAGTGGGATTCGAACCCACGATACGGTTTCCCGTATACACACTTTCCAAGCGTGCGCCTTCAACCNCTCGGCCATCNCTCCATCTAAGTTTCCTTATTTATTTTTAGTACTCCAATAAATGCTTCTTGTGGAATTTCTACTTTTCCAAATTGTTTGGCTCTTGATTTCCCCTTTTTTTGTTTATCTAAAAGTTTTCTTTTTCTATCTCTTGCTCCACCACCATGAATTTTAGTAAGCACATCTTTTNTATATCCTTTAATGGTCTCTCTCGCTATTATTTTACCACCAATAGCAGCTTGAATAGGAATTTGAAAATTATGCCTTGGAATTAATTCTTTTAATTTTTCACAAACTAACCTACCTTGCGAATGAGCAAAATCTTTGTGAATAATCATTGATAGGGCATCAACAGGCTCTGTGTTTATCAAAATTCCCATCTTAACTAAATTGCCTTCTTTATAACCGGTAATGTCATAATCAAAACTAGCATATCCACTNGAAATAGATTTAAGGCGATCATAAAAATCAAAAACAACCTCATTCAAAGGTAGTTCGTAACTCAGCACAGCACGATTTCCTGAATATGTTAAATTATTTTGATTCCCTCTTTTATCCTGGCAAATTTTTATGATTGCTCCTAGGTATTGATCTGGCGTAATGATTGTAGCNTTNATCCAAGGCTCTTCTATAGATTCAATTTGAGTTGGATCTGGCATATCTGTTGGATTTTGTAATTCCTGAACAGATCCATCTCTCTTATTTAATTTGTATATTACTCCTGGCGTTGTAGTAATTAAATTAATATCAAATTCCCTTTCGAGCCTTTGAGTAATGATTTCNAGGTGAAGCAAACCTAGAAATCCGCATCTGAAACCTAGGCCAAGTGCACTTGAAGATTCAGATTCATAAGAAAAACTTGAGTCGTTTAACTTCAATTTTGCTATACCATCCTTTAATTTTTGATATTCCGAATTATCCACTGGAAATAAACCACAAAACACAACTGGCTTACTTGGTTTAAATCCTGGTAAAGGTTTACCTATGGGGTTGGATGGATCACATATTGTGTCTCCTACTTTTGTATCAGATAAATTTTTTATTCCGGTAATAATAAAACCGATTTCACCAGATGAAATCTTATCAACATCTTTGGGTTTGGGAGTAAATACACCAACTTTTTCAATTACGTGTTTGCTNTCATTAGACATCATTTTAATTTCCATTCCCTTTTTTAAANTTCCATCGATCACTCGNACTAAAATAACAACACCCAGATAACTATCGTACCAACTATCCACCAATAGGGATTTTAATGGACTTTTGACATTTCCTTTTGGTGGAGGCAAAACCTTAATTATTGACTCTAAAATGTCTTCAACTCCTTCACCTGTTTTACCTGAGCAATTAATTGAATGCGTGGTATCAATACCAATTACATCTTCTATTTGTTTTTTAACCTTTTCCGTATCCGCTGCTGGTAAATCAATTTTATTTAAAACAGGTATAATTTTATGATTATTGTCCAAGGCTTGGTAAACATTTGCTAAAGTTTGTGCTTCAACTCCTTGCGAACTATCAACAATTAAAATGGATCCTTCACATGCAGATAAAGATCTACTTACTTCATAGCTAAAATCTACGTGTCCGGGTGTATCAATAATATTTAGAANATAGTTTTTTCCATCTTTGGCTTTATAATTCAAACGAACAGTTTGAGCTTTTATAGTTATCCCTCTTTCTCTTTCAATATCCATAGAGTCAAGAACCTGTTCCTTCATTTCTCTATCGGTTAATCCTCCGCATTTATGAATTAATCTATCAGCTAAAGTAGATTTTCCATGATTGATGTGCGCAATTATTGAAAAATTGCGAATGTTTTCATTCGTTGACATTAGGATCTTAGTGTTGCGCCTGTTGATTCTTGAACAGTTGAAATGATTTTTTTACTTATTTGTTCAATATCTTTATCACTTAAAGTTTTGTCTTTGGGCTCTAGTATTACATTAAAAGCGATCGATTTTTTTCCATCATCAATATTATCCCCTTGGTAAACGTCAAAAATTTTTACAGTCTTAATTAATTCTTTATCAATTTTTTTAACTAAACTAATAATTTCGCCAGAACTATATTTTTCATCAATAACAAAAGCAAAATCTCTAACTACCTTTTGATAATCTGAAACAACNAATTGAGGTTTANCNTCTCTAATTTTNTTTCNTGATTCAGGTATGTTATCTAAGAAAATTTCAAAACCTAATACGTTATCAGTTCTTAAATCCAATCTCTTAATAATTGATGGATGAATTTCACCAAAATATGCTAACTCAGGACCATTTGTAGACCCCAATGATAACAATCCAGATCTTCCTGGGTGGTACCATTTCTTTGTCTTGTTACTTACTGCTAACTTAGTGCTGTCCATACCAACTTCGTTTAAAGTTCTTAATGCGTCATTTTTAATATCAAAAACATCAAAGCTTCTTTCTTTCTCGATCCAATTTTTCCTGGAATATTTTCCAGTTCTAATTGCGCCNATCATTGTTGATTGNTCTCCNGGTTTNNTNCCTNTAAANNCNGGNCCAANTTCAAANAACATTANATCTTCAAAATTTCTATNGATATTNTTTTTTGCNCNTATNATNAAATTNGAATAAAGAGATGATCTNAAAACATCNAAATCANNNGAAATTGGATTAGANAGTTTAATNTCANTTTTTAATTCTGANAACAANNTATCTACTTTTGAATCCGTAAATGACCATGTAACNGCTTCTGTAAAACCTTTTGANGCTACNGATCGTTGAGAAAAATGAAAAAGTTTTTGTTTATAATTTAATGTATCTTTAATATTTTCTTTTTCCGGATTTATTAAAGGCACTTTATCGTAACCCTTAATTCTTGTTAGCTCTTCTATAAGGTCTATGTCTTCTTTAATATCAGGTCTCCAGGAAGGAGCCAAAACCTTTATTTTTTTTCTACTCATTTTTAGAGAACATCCTAATGAAGATAAAATTTTTTTAATTTCTGAACTTGTAATTGGAAATCCAATAACCTTTGAAAATTTTTCAAGTTCTAGATCAATTGCTTTTCTTTCGTCCTTTAATTTACCAACAATTGAAAATTTGCTAGCCTCACCGCCACACAGATCCAAAATCATACACATTCCTAGCTCTAACCCTATTTGAATAGAATTTGGATCTATACCTCGTTCAAATCTATATTTGGCATCAGTATCAATATTTAAAATTTTCCCAGTTTTTCTAGTTGATGAAGGATAAAAATAAGCTGATTCCAATAAAATATTTTTAGTTGAAATCTCTGTGCTAGATCTAGTTCCTCCAATAATACCACCGAGACCCAAAACTCCTGATTTGTCAGTGATTGCACACATGTTATTTTGAAGTGTATATTTTTTGTTATCTAAAGCTTCAAAAGACTCACCTTTTTTGGAATTTCTTACAATTATTTCTTTATCAATTTTATCAGCATCATATGCGTGTAAAGGTCGATTTAAATCAAACATCACATAATTTGTTGCATCTACTATGGCAGAAATAGGTTTTAAACCTAAAGATATAATTTTATTTTTTAGCCAATCAGGACTTTCTTTATTTTGAACATTTCTAATATATACACTTCCAAAAATTGCACAGCCTTGGTCTTTTTCTTTACCTATTGAAACTTTAATGGGTTGTTTAAATTTTTGATTTATTTTAATAGATGGCTGTTTTTTTAGCTGCCCTAAGCCAGATGAGGCCAAATCTCTTGCAATACCTCGAACTCCTAAACAGTCTGGTCTATTAGGAGTGATAGCAATATCCATAATTTGTTCGCCAGTGCTTTTGAAATATTTATCACCTATATTTTTTTCTTTTTTATTTAACTCAATAATTCCTTCTTTGTCGGAAGATTGATCAAGCTCGTATCCAGAACACAACATTCCATTGGATTCGATCCCTCTTATTTTCGCTACTTTCAGTTTCATCTTAGTTTTTGGAATTGTTACTCCTGGAGGTGCATAAACAGCAAATAGTCCGTCCCTAGCATTTTCAGCTCCACAAACAACTTTTACTAAGTTTCCTGTTCCAATATCGACATCACAAAGTTTTAATTTATCTGCGTTTGGGTGTTTTTGAGATTTTACAATTTTACAAATAATAAAATTATCTAAATTACCATTTGATGACTTTATATTTTCTACTTCCAAGCCAATTTCAGTTAAACGTTCAACTACTTGATTTAGGTTTGCCTTGGTTGCTAAATGGTTTTTCAACCATGATAAGGAAGTTATCATCTACTTAAACCTCTATAATTTGTAGGAACATCAAGTGGATCAAAACCATAAAATTCTAACCATCTAATGTCACTTTCAAAAAATGCTCTAAGGTCATTAATTCCATATTTCAACATAGCTAAACGATCTATTCCAACGCCAAAGGCGTAACCTTGATATTGTTTTGGATTTACTTTTACATTTTTAAGAACACTAGGATGCACCATTCCACAACCAAGAATTTCTAACCACTTGTCACCTTCTCCAATTTTAATTTTTCCATCTTGAATTTTATATCCAATATCCACCTCAGCGGAAGGTTCAGTAAAAGGAAAATAACTAGGTCGAAATCTTATTTTTACTTTTTCAACTTCAAAAAATTTTTTTACAAAATAATATAAACAACCCTTAAGATGGCCCATATTAATATTTTTATCTATGTGCAAACCTTCCAACTGATGAAACATGGGTGAATGTGTTTGATCACTATCACATCTATAAGTTCTTCCAGGAGCAATTATTTTAAATGGTGGTTTGCTTTTTAACATCGTTCTAATTTGAACTGGGGATGTATGTGTCCTTAAAAGTAAATCTTTAGAATGATCAAGATAAAAAGTGTCTTGCATATCTCTTGATGGATGATTTTTAGGCGTATTAAGTGCAGAAAAATTATAATATTCGTTCTCTACATCAGGTCCTTCCTCAACAGAAAAACCTATTTCAGAAAAAATAGAAGTAACCTCATCTATAACTTGTGAAACTGGGTGAATTTTTCCAGCAAAGTAGGTTCGCCCTGGTAAAGTTATATCTATTTTTTCATTTTTAAGTTTTTTATTAATTTCTGATTGATCAAAATCAACAAGTTTTTTTTCGAGAATCTCTGTTACTTTTGTTTTAAGTTCATTAAGTTTTGAAGCATATTCTTTTCTTTGACTTTGATCCAAGCTTCTAATTTTATTAAAAAGTTCGGTAATAACTCCTTTTTTGCCAAAAATTTCAGTTTTAACTGAATCTAGAGCGTTGTGATCGCTTACGTTTTTTATTTTATTTAGAATATCAGATTCAATTTGATTAAAATTTTCCATTTTTAAATCTTTACTTAGTGATTCTTTACTTTATTAAAGATAATAGAAAGGTCGAAAATATTCAATTGGCCTTTTGCCTTCATGTCTCTCTACTCCCCCAAATCACTAGGTTAATGATTGTTTTATTTTGCATATCGTTGTACCAGAAAGAATAAAGCTATGACAGAACTTAGTAACAAACTCGAATCAAATTTGGATAGAAACTCCCCGAACAAGTCCAAACAAAAATTAAATGATAATGTTATATATAAGTTTTTACCAACCCTCGGTAATGCTCGGTACGTACGAATTTCATTTAACGTCCGACCCTCGTAATTCACATCTTAAGGGCCCAATCCTAAAGGCCAAGGGATTAACAAGACTTTATTTTCTATTAACTTTCTTTTTGAATTAGATGCAGCAATTAAAGGTGCCCTTGTATATGGAGAATATGAGGTCCCACTACTATTGATTGTGTTTTTATTTTTTAAAACTCTTTATGTCGAATATCGAATATGCTTAAATTCACATAAGTTAATTAACTAATGACAAAAAAAAAGGGGGACTAATGTCAAAAAAAGATAAAACGTTAAAAAGGATTAAAACTCCTTCAAGACGTAAATTCATTAAAGCTGCCGCTGCAACAGGTGCAGTTGCCGCTGTTGCTGCATCTAATTTAGCCGCNCCAGCAGTTGCNGCTGAAAGAATTGANCTAGCTATGGTTACGACGTGGCCAAGAGACTTTCCAGGTTTAGGTACTGGAGCTCAAAGGTTTGCAAAAAGACTCACGGATATGAGTGATGGTCGTTTTCAAGTTAGCTACTTTGCCTCAGGTGAAAGAGTAAAAGCTTTTGATTCATTCGATGAAGTAGCTTCGGGCAATGCTCAAATGTATCATGCTGCTGATTACTACTGGGTTGGTAAAGATAAAACTTGGGGATATTTTAC
>JAESSC010000011.1 GCA_016764285.1 Pelagibacteraceae bacterium | reverse complement strand
GCTTGGCCAGTACAAGGGTTGCTTCGTCATTTTAGAAAAGAAATTGAAAAAAGATGTCATGGGGAGCCAATTGTGAAAAAAAGTTTAAAGATTCCTTATCTAATAGACCAACACCTTTTGGAGAAAGATAGTGCCTAAAATTATAATCAACAATAAAGAAGTTGAATTTGAAGAAGGTATGACCGTTCTTCAAGCGTGCGAATTAGCAGGAGCGGAAATACCACGTTTTTGTTATCACGAGAGACTTTCTATAGCAGGCAATTGTAGAATGTGTTTGGTTGAAAATAAAAAATCTCCAAAACCGATAGCATCTTGTGCTGAACCAGCTGTAGAGGGAATGAATATTAAAACAAACACATCTTTAGTAGATAAAGCTAGAAAAGGTGTAATGGAATTTTTATTAGCAAATCATCCCTTAGATTGTCCAGTATGTGATCAAGGAGGTGAATGTGATTTACAAGATCAATCTATGTTTTATGGTTTTGATCGCTCAAGGTACTCAGAAAGCAAAAGACAAGTTAAAGAAAAATATATGGGCCCTCTTATTAAAACTATAATGACAAGGTGTATTCACTGTACAAGATGTATAAGATTTGCAACCGAAGTTGCTGGCATTACCGAGCTTGGAGCGATTGGTAGAGGAGAAGATATGGAAATTACAACTTATTTAGAAAAAGCTATGGAGTCGGAAATGTCTGCTAATGTTATAGATTTATGTCCAGTTGGAGCGCTCACATCAAAACCTTATGCTTTTGAGGCACGTCCATGGGATCTTAAAAAAACCGAAACAATAGATGTTATGGATGCTGTTGGTTCTAATATCAGAGTCGATACTTACGGATGGGAAGTTAAAAGAATTTTACCAAGGGTCAATGAAGACATTAACGAAGAATGGATATCGGATAAAACAAGGTATGCTTGCGATGGTCTTTTAAAACAAAGATTAGATACACCATATGTTAGGGAAAATGGAAAACTTAAAAAAACATCATGGGATAAGGCTTTTAAGATTTTAATTAATAAATTAAGAGCTGTTAATCCAAATGAAGTTGCTGGAATAGTTGGAGATTTAGCAGATTTAGAAATGATGTATAGTTTTAAATCTTTTTTTAAAAAATGTATAGGTTCGACAAACTTAGAATGTAGGCAAGATAGAATTTATATTAATCCAAATGAAAGAATGAATTATATTTTCAATTCATCGATTAAAGGAATTGAAGAAAGTGATTTGATTCTTTTAGTAGGTACGAATCCGAGATTAGAAGCCACAATACTTAATACAAGAATTAGAAAAGCGTATTTAAAAAATAAACTAAAAATTTATTCTATAGGTGATCCTGGAGATCTGACCTATCCATATCAAAATATAGGATCAAGCACTTCAATTATTAGAGATATTGCTTCCGGTTTGCACGACGTTTCAGATAAAATAAAAAAATCAAAAAAGCCATTAATTATTGTTGGAGAATCAGCACTTTATGCTGAGGTCGGTGAATATATTTTTGAAACTTTAAAAAATTTTTTAATTAAT
This sequence comes from Pelagibacteraceae bacterium, assembly GCA_016764285.1. GTDB lineage: Bacteria > Pseudomonadota > Alphaproteobacteria > Pelagibacterales > Pelagibacteraceae > AG-414-E02. The sequence goes on along the minus strand of JAESSC010000011.1, from coordinate 3,246 downwards.
AATAATTTTATAACCAAAGATTGGAATGCCTTGAATGTTCTAGTACAACAAGCGTCCAGAGTTGGCGCAATTGATCTAGGAATATATTCAATAAATGACGATGATAATTTTTCATTTTTTAACAAATTAAGAAATAATGATTTCAAATTTTTATATTTGTTAGGAGCTGACAGTATAAATATTGATAAAAAAGATAAATTTGTAATTTATCAAGGNAGTCATGGAGATAAAGGAGCCGAAATAGCTGATATTATTTTACCGGGTGCNGCATATACTGAAAAAAATGGTTTATTTATAAATTTGGAGGGAAGTTTGCAAAGAGCCTACAAGGCTTCTTATCCACCAGGTGACGCCCGTGAAGATTGGGCTATTATCAAGGAACTTGCCGATAGGATGAATAAACCTTTAGAATATAATAATATTCAACAACTAAGAGAGTCTATATATAAAGAGATTAAGTCAAAAACTGTTGAACCAGTTAAAATAACAAAAAAAATAGATTTTAAAGAAGGAAATATTTCAATAAAAACTATTGACTACTATTATACAAATCCTATTGCAAGATCATCGAAAGTAATGAGTGAATGTAGGCAAATATCTAAAAGATTTTTNTCAACAGGAATAGAGAAGGNAAGTTAATGATTTACCTAACCACATTTCTTAGTGAAATATATAAAATTGTTTTTATACTCCTACTAGTTCTAGTATCGGTAACATTGATCGTATGGTTGGATAGAAGGGTTTGGGGTTTTGTTCAAAAAAGAAGAGGTCCAAACGTTGTAGGACCATTTGGACTTTTTCAAACTTTGGCTGATGCTTTAAAATATATTTTTAAAGAAATAATTATTCCCGCAAGCGCTAACAAAGTNATATTTGTTCTGGCACCCATAGTTACTCTTACACTTGCATTAATAGCATGGGCAGTTGTGCCCTTTAGTAATAAATTAGTGTTAGCAAACATTAATGTTGGCATATTATATTTATTTGCAGTTTCATCCTTAAGTGTATACGGAATTATAATGGGGGGTTGGGCCTCAAATTCTAAATATCCCTTTTTAGGAGCTATAAGATCAGCCGCTCAAATGGTGTCTTATGAGGTTTCCATTGGTATTATTATAATTAATGTATTGCTTTGTGTTGGTTCACTTAATTTGAATGACATTGTATTAGCTCAGAAAAATGTTTGGTTTATTTTTCCACTATTTCCAATGTTTGTTATTTTCTTTATCTCCGCTTTGGCTGAAACAAATCGTCCTCCATTCGATTTACCAGAGGCAGAATCAGAATTAGTTGCAGGTTATCAAACAGAATATTCAGGAATGATGTATGCATTATTTTGGCTGGGTGAATACGCAAATATTTTGCTTTTGTGTGCTCTTGGTTCGATTCTTTTTTTAGGAGGATGGTTAAGTCCAATTGATATTTACCCTTTTAATATTTTACCAGGAGCATTTTGGATGATTTTTAAAATTTTATTACTTTTTATTTTGTTTGCTTTAGTAAAAGCCATAGTTCCCAGATATCGTTTCGACCAATTGATGAGAATAGGTTGGAAAATTTTCCTACCTTTTTCATTAATTTGGGTTGTGTTAACTGCAAGTTTTTTATTTTTCTTTGATATGTTACCAACGACAGGATGATTAAATAAATGAAAATTAACAGAATACTTAAAACTATATTTATGTCAGATTTTATTTCTGGATTATCACTTGCCGTTAGAACAATTTTTAAATCCAAAAAAACTATCAATTACCCTTTTGAAAAAGGAAAAATAAGCCCAAGATTTAGAGGAGAGCATGCTTTAAGGAGATATCCAAATGGAGAGGAAAGATGCATTGCGTGCAAACTTTGCGAAGCGATATGTCCAGCTCAAGCTATAACGATAGAATCAGAACTAAGAAGTGATGGTAGCAGAAAAACGACTAGATATGATATTGATATGCTGAAATGTATTTATTGTGGTTTGTGTGAGGAGTCTTGTCCAGTAGATGCAATTGTTCAAGGTCCAAATTTTGAGTTTTCAACAGAAACACGAGAAGAGCTTTATTATAATAAAGAAAAACTTTTGGACAATGGAGATAAATGGGAAACTGCTTTAGCAGCAAATATAAAAGCTGACGAACCTCATAGATAAATGTTAGTACACGCTTTATTTTTTTATTTTTTTTCTACTATAGCTGTATTTTCGGCTATCATGGTTACTATCTCTAGAAATACTGTATATTCCGTTTTTTTCTTAATCTTAGTCTTTGCAAGTGTTTCAGCTTTATTCATTATGATTGGAGCTGAGTTTTTGGGCATGATCATGCTTATTGTTTATGTAGGAGCTGTTGCTGTTTTATTTCTTTTTGTTGTAATGATGTTGAATGTANCTGAGCAAAAAAATCAACAGTCTAGTAGAAAGGGTTTTTTTAATTTTATATCAGTGGGCTCAATTGTAGGAGCAATTATTTTTCTTGAATTNTTANTTGTGATTGGTGGCTGGAAATACAAAGGGAATTTTATTTCTTTATCATCAATTAACTTCAATTCAGATATTAGTAATACCCATGCNTTGGGTAATGTTTTGTATACAGATTATATTNATTTATTTCAAATATCAGGAATGATTCTTCTTNTTGCAATGATTGGTGCTATTACACTTACATTTCGTAGAAGAGAGAATGTAAAAAGACAAGATTACTTCAATCAAATAAAAAGAGAAAGAGCAGAATCAGTAACTTTAGTTGAAGTTGAAAGTGGCAAGGGGGTAACTTTTGATGACTGAAATAGGTTTAGGTCACTATTTAACGCTAGCAGCTATTATTTTTGCTATTGGGGTGGTTGGAATTTTTTTAAATAGAAAAAATGTCATTATTATTTTAATGTCGATAGAATTAATTCTAGTAGCAGTAAATATTAACTTAGTATCTTTCTCCATTTATTTACAAGATTTAACTGGTCAAGTTTTTGCAATGTTTATTTTGACTGTTGCGGCCGCAGAGGCTGCAGTTGGTTTGGCAATAATTGTCGCATATTACAAAAACAAGGGATCAATTCATGTCGAACAAATTAGCTCTTTAAAAGGCTAAAATGGAATACGCAATTGTATTTTTACCTTTAATCGGGGCGTTTGTTTCAGGTTTTTTTGGAAAAAGGCTGGGTGGTAAGTTTTGTCAAATTTTAACAAGCTCTCTTGTCTTAATTTCTGCAATTTTATCTTTCTTTATTTTTTATGATGTACTCACACAAGATTATTCTAGCAAT
>JAESSC010000010.1 GCA_016764285.1 Pelagibacteraceae bacterium | reverse complement strand
ATTAAGTCTCGTCCTTCTGGAGAATGGGAGTTGATAACAGAAAAAGGTAATATTATTTGCGAACACGTTGTTAATGCGGCAGGTAGTTACTGTCCAGAAGTAGGACATATGGTTGGGCTTAAAAATATACCCAGCATTAATATGATCCACCATTATTTAGTTACAGAAGAACATCCTGCAATAAAAAAACTTAAAAGAGAATTGCCTGTTGTAAGAGATCCACACTCCTCATGTTACTTACGTCAAGAAGGCAAAGGTTTATTAATTGGAATTTATGAAAAAGATGCAAAATGCTGGGCCTTAGATGGCATGGACTGGAAATTCAATATGGAATTATTAGAGCCTGAACTAGATAGGCTTGAAGAGCATTTAAAAAAGGGCATGGATAGAATACCCCAATTTCGTGATGTTGGTATTAAAAAAATGATTTGTGGACCTATTACGCATACTCCCGATGGAAACTTTCTTGCTGGACCTGCTCCCGGATTAAAAAATTTTTGGATGTTTTGTGCAGCAAGCGTCGGAATTGCTCAAGGAGGAGGAGCGGGGAAATATATGGCGCAATGGATGACTTATGGAGATGCAGATATCAATATGTTGGAGTTTGATCCTCGAAGATATTTAAGTTGGGCACATAAAGATTATGCGGTAGCAAAATCGACTGATGAATATAAAAGGATGTATGTTACCCCTTTACCAAACGAAGATTTAGACGTTGGTAGACCCATCAAAAAAACACCGATTTATGAAAAATTGAAAGATCATGGTGCTATTTATATTGATAAATTTGGTTGGGAGCGTCCAAAATGGTTTGCTAAATCTGGAATACAAGAAAAATATAGTTATAAAAGATCAAACGCTTTTCCTTATGTCCAGAAAGAATGTGAAGCAGTTTATAATAGTGTTGGTGTTTTGGATCTAAGTACTTTTGCAAAATACGAAATTTCCGGTGAAGGCAGTGAAGCATTTTTAAATCGATTATGTGCGAACCGAATACCTAAAAAAGATGGAAGTATTGTGTTGACACACATGTTAAATGCAAAAGGTCGTATTCAAAGCGAGCTTACTATAACTCGTTTACCCAACAATCTTTTTTACGTACTATCTTCTACTGCATCTGAAATTAGGGATTTTGATTGGTTTAATCGTCATGTTAGTGAAAGAGAAAAAGTAAATATAAAAAATGTTACACAAGATTATGGAGTACTTATTCTTGTGGGACCAAAATCGAGAACGGTTTTATCTCAGCTAACTTCTCAAAATTTAAACAATAATGATTTCCCTTGGTTAAAAGGTAAGGAAATTTTAATTAATAAAATTCCCGTGCGCGCGCTTCGAGTAAATTATGTGGGTGAATTAGGTTGGGAACTGCATCATCCAATGGATCAAATGGTGTCTTTATATGATGCTATTTACGAAGTTGGCAAAAAAGAAAATATAGTCAATTTTGGAACTTATGCAGTGAATTCTATGAGAATGGAAAAGGCATATAGAGGATGGGGTAGTGAATTAACGGGTGAAATTAGTTTAGTCGAGGCTGGCATGGATCGTTTTTTTAATTTGAAGAAAAAAAATAATTTTTTTGGGGCCAAAGCTTTACAGGAAAAAGTTCAATCAGGAGTTGATATTAAGTTAGTTTATTTAGATGTTGATGCTGATAATGCCGATGCCATGGGTAATGAACCGATTTACCATAAAAATAAAATAGTCGGAGTGACTACTTCCGGAAGCTATGGATTTAGAGTTAAAAAAAGTCTTGCATTTGGGTATGTTAAATCTGACTTAATGAATGCAGGCAGCGAATTAGAAATTGCAATTCAAGGTCAAAGAAGAAAAGCAAAGATTCTTGATTCGGCTGTTTATGATCAAGACAATCAAAAATTAAAAGCCTAAACGTTTTAATCTAGACAATGAAAATAAAATAAAGCATATTCCGAAATTCTTCTGGAGATTCATGGCAAAAAAACTAATGCACCACCAAAGCCTTATCTGGGATTTGGAACTAGAATTAGAAAGTCACCATACTTTGAGTCCACTTTAAAGTGGGGCTGTAAAGAATACACTACATATAATCACATGTACTTTCCGGTATATTATAATACCCCGGAAGAAGATTTTTGGAGTTTGGTTAATGATGTGACTCTTTGGGACGTAGCTGTTGAGCGACAAGTTGAAATTAAAGGACCAGATGCAGCAAAATTTACACAATTATTAACGCCGAGAAATTTATCAGATTGTCAGGTTAATCAATGTAAATATGTTTTAAACACTAACTATCAAGGTGGAATTCTTAGCGATCCTATCTTACTAAAATTAGCAGACGATCATTTTTGGTATTCTATTTCTGATAGTGACCTTTTGCTTTGGGCTATGGGCGTTGCAGGCCAGGATAAGTACGATATCGAACTTAGAGAACCGGATGTATCTCCATTACAAGTACAAGGGCCAAAATCAAGAAGTTTAATAACAGATTTATTCGGATCATGGATTAACGATCTTAAATATTACTGGTGTAAACAAACAGACTTAGATGGAATACCCGTAATCGTGTCACGAACCGGTTGGAGCGGAGAAATTGGATATGAGGTTTATCTTCGTGATGGTAAACGTGGGGCTGATTTGTATGAAAAAATTATGGCTGCCGGAGAAAAGTATAAAATTGCACCAACTGGACCATCACAAATCAGAAGAGTTGAAGCTGGAATTTTTTCATACTTTCAAGATATGCGAGTTACAGATAACCCTTTTGAAATTGGAATGGGNAGACTAGTTGATCTTGAAATGAAGNCAGATTTTGTAGGGAAAGAAGCTNTAAAAAAAATTAAACAAGAAGGGATAAAAAGAAAATTAGTGGGGATTGAAATATTAGGCGATCCAATCAGCATGGTGGTTCCTAAAGAATATACACCGGAATACTTTGTTCCAGATCATTGGCCTGTTATAGATAATAAAAAAGAAATAGGTTACGTTACTTCGAAATGTTATTCCCCCCGTTTAAAGAAAAATATAGGTTATGCTTTTCTACCACTCAAATATACTAATCATGGAACAGAGATAAACATTAATTCGCCTTACACAAATCTAAAGGCCAAAGTAGTTGAACTACCTTTCTTTGACCCCAAGAAACGAATTCCAATAAAATAATTTATGTTTTTAAATAAAATCTGTGACAATCACGGATGAGCTTTCGTGATATCCTACTTGCATTTTGTGCACCCTTACTTTTGGGCTTTGGTTTTGTTATTGCCAAACCAGCGATGCAGCAGTTTCCACCATTTTTACTAATGGGTTTACGTTTTACTATCGCAGCACTGATTCTAATTTGGTGGTTTCCCATACCAAGAGGATTATTGAAAAATTTATTTATAGTTTCATTTATCGGAGGCACTTTAACTTACGGTTTAGTATACATGGGTTTAAATAGCGTTGATGCATCTTCCTCAACACTTCTTATCCAAACAGAAGTGCCTTTCGGAGTAATTATTGCGTATTTTTTATTTAAAGAAAAACCAGGAATAAAAAATATAGTAGGTATCGTTATTGCTTTTTTAGGACTTTTTGTTTTATTAGGTGCTCCCAATCTACAAGGTAAATTGATCGGTGTTTTGTTATTGCTTTCTGGAGCATTCACTTGGTCCCTTGGAATGGTTATGGCAAAACCAATTGTTAAAAAAATAGGAGGATTTGCGGTTACAGCTTGGGTGTGCTTATTTTCTGGTCCAATGCTATTATTGGGTTCGTTTATTTTTGACGGCAATACTATTAATTATTTTTTATCTGCAAATTTTCATGGGTGGTTAATAGTTGCTTATCTCAGTTTAATTATGCAACCTTTAGCATATGGTACTTGGTACCATGTCATTGGACGTAACCCAATTCATAAAGTTCTGCCTGTAATGCTTTTGTTGCCTCTTACCGGATTATCGACAGCTATTTTCTTACTTGGTGAGGAGCCTACAAAACAAGTATTTCTTGGAGGTGCAATTATATTGCTTGGGATTGGTGTGATATTATTAAGTAAACCACAAACTAAATAAGGAGTATCGGTTTGTGTATTTCTCAACTAAAGCACAAGAGGATTATATTATATCCTATAGATCTATTAATTAATTTAGAAATGAACTGTCTGATTAAATATATTTTGTAATACAAAAAGGATTATAAAAGAAATCAAAGCAGCCATTACAGGAAGAAGNAACCACCCTATAGAAATTTTACCAGCAATATCCCATTGAACTTCTTTTCCTCCTTTAAGAATTCCTATACCTATGACGGCACCCACTACGGCTTGTGAACTAGAAACAGGCACCAGAGGTATTGCAGGTAAATTTATTGAGTGTAAAAAATTACTTATTCCCTGTGAAGCAAATAGGAACAACACAATCGAATGGGCCAACACAACAACAAAGGCTGCTTGAGGAGAAAGTTTAAGCAAATCATTGCCTACGGTAAACATCACTTTTTTTGAATAAGTAAAAACACCAACTGCAATGGCAATNCCTCCTAGTAAAAATAATTGTTCTTTNGAAGAAAAAGTAAAAACATTCATAAAGTGAATATCCGTAAATGGAGAGATTGGAACAAAAACACCCATAACATTGGCAATATTATTTGCACCTAAACTGTATGCACCAAAGGCNCCNACAANTAACAGNGCTGTACGTGTGTAAGCGTCAAGGCGAANAAGATGCCAATTACNTTTTCTTAATATTTGTTTGGTNANAATAAAAAATAANATGGCAATAAGAGCAGCAATAATGGGACATAAAACCCACGTANTAAGAATTNTGAATAAAATTTTTATATTTATGGAAGATCCTGTATAAATATTCCAACCTACGATGGCTCCAACGATAGCTTGTGTTGTAGAAACTGGTAATCCAAATTTTGTCATTATATAAACAGATAGTCCGGCTGCAACACAGGCAGCAAAAGCGCCAGGGAGTGCATTAATAGCTCCCAATTTTCCCAACGTTTCTGTTGTACCAGCTCCACTAATAATAGCGCCCAAAATTACAAATACACTGCAGACAAGGGCTGCTGTTTTAAATTGGACCATGCGAGTACCTACAGCGGTACCAAAAACATTGGCTGCATCGTTCGCGCCAAGAGACCATCCTAGAAATAATCCTCCTAGGAGAAAAATAATAATTGTTAAATCCATAAATTATTTACATTGATCTTTTAATAGCGTAGATCTGAATTTCATCTGCAATATCTTCTGCTTGATCACAAATGCGATCTATTTTTTCAACAAAATATCGAAGATGCATTTTTTGATCTAAATGTAGCTCGGAATCAAAAATTCTTCTTGCAAAAGATGTAAATTGTTTATCAGATTCTTTTTCATAAAAAGTGACTTTATGGGCATTATCACGCACAGACTTGATATCCCGAAAGAATGACCTGGCAGTTAAACATAGAGACTCTACACATTTAACAACTGTTTCAGATAGACTTATTAAATCTTTATGAAACTCTTTTGGAAAATCAGGTTTTTGAATAGAGAAATGATAGCAGTTACCTTGATACATACCTATCAGTTCATCCATGTGCTCTAATAATCGTAATA
>JAESSC010000087.1 GCA_016764285.1 Pelagibacteraceae bacterium | reverse complement strand
GGGTTTGATATCAGAACTTAATATAATTAATAATAATCAGATCGAAAAAATTAAAAAAGGACCAGTTAAAAACTCTACTGGTGAATCATAGGGACTATAAAGTGGCTAGAATAATCAATGAATCAAATAAATTCTAAACAAGAGTTAATAAATTTTTTTTGAAAAAGGTTGTAAAAAAGAAAGTCATCTCAGTATTGGGGTAGAGCATGAAAAATTTATATTTGAAAATCATTCAAATAAAAGAATAAATTTTAAAACTGTATCTAAGATATTTAGTTTCTTAGAACAGTTTGGATGGAAGCCAATAAAAGAGAAAAATAACGTTATAAGATTAACAAGAGATGGACAAAGTATTACATTGGAACCTGGCAATCAAATTGAACTTTCGGGAGCCAAATTAGATTCCATTCATCTTACATGTATAGAGTCCTATAAATTTTTAGATGAATTAAAAAAGGCATGTTTAAAGCTTAATTTGAAAATGATGTCTGTAAGTTTTGATCCTTTTTCAAAATTGGAAGAAGTGCCGAAAACACCTAAACAAAGATATGAAATCATGACTAAAGAAATGCCAAAAAATGGAGAACTCAGTTTAAATATGATGTATCAAACTTGTGGTACACAAATAAATTTAGATTACATTTCTGAAAAAGATTTTATCAATAAATTTAAATTAAGCTCCTTTTTAGTACCAATTTCGACAGCAATTTTTGCAAACTCACCTATAAAAGAAAATAAATTTAGCGGATATTTATCTTATAGATCAAAAGTTTGGCAAAATACATCAAGGGCTGGGTTACCAAAAATTTTTTTAGAAGAGATAGATTTTGAAAAATACGTAGATATAGCTATCAATATGCCTTTATTGTTTGTTTTTAAAAACTCTAATTATTATGAAACAGAAGGCAAAACATTCAAAGACTTTATGGATGGTAAACTTTTAAAGATAAATGCTAAACCAGATATTACAGATTTCAAAAATCACTTGGGAACAATATTTACCGAAGTCCGCTTAAAACAGTATATTGAAGTTAGGTCATTAGATACTTGTGAGTGGGATTGTCATTGTGGAGGTCCAGCTTTTTATACTGGTTTGCTTTACGGATCTTTGGATGAAGCTTGCGATATTATTAATAAATGGGAAATTTCAGAGGTTTTGAACGCTTATATTGATGCTCCTAAAAAAGGTTTAAACACTGTTATTAATAATAAGACAATCTTAGAGTGGGGAAAAATTTTTTTAAACTTATCAAAAAGAGGTTTGGAAAAAAGATCTATAAAAAATGATAGTGGAAAAAATGAATCGATTTTTTTACGTAGTATTGAAAATATATTAGCTAATAATAAAACAAAGGCTGATCAAATAATTGAAAAATTCCAAGATAATAATAATTTAGATTTTTTATATGAAAAGACATAGTAAAATTGTTGCAATTCAAGGTGATTCATTAAATTCAATAAATAGAAAGACAGACACAACACTTTTATTAGCATTAGAAGCCCAAAGAAGAGGATACAAAATTTATTATTATGAAACGAAGAGTCTGACCTTTGTAAAAGATAAAATTTATNCTTTGAGCAAGGAAGTTGAATTTTACGAAAATAAAAAAAATTTTTATTTTATAAAAAATTTAAAAAAAATAGATCTTTCAAGAGCTGCTTTTATTCTAATGAGACAAAATCCACCATTTAATATGGATTATATNACAGCAACATTTTTACTTGAAAAAATATCGAAAAAGACACGGATAGTTAATGACCCATTTGCGGTAAGAAATATGCCTGAAAAACTTTATTCAACTAAATTCTTAAAATTAATGCCTCCAACAATTTTTACAAAAAGTAATAATGAAATAGAAAAATTTAAAAAAAAATACAAGAATATCATAATAAAACCTACGCACGGTTATGGNGGCAAGAACATTNTTTTTATNAANAAAAGTACAAGTAAAAAANAAATATCAAAGTATTTAAAAAAACATGATCATGTAATGGCACAAAAATTCCTCCCACAAATTAAACTTGGAGATAAACGAATTTTTATTATTGGTGGTGTTATTAAAGGAGCTATTAGAAGAATTCCGATGAAAGGTTCCATTGTAAGCAACATAGGGCAAGGTGGAAAAGCGGTAAAAACCATATTAACAAAAAGGGAACTTCGTATAGCNAAAATTGTAGCTTCAGATCTTAAAAAAAATAAAATTGTATTTGCTGGAATAGATTTAATATCCAATTATTTAACTGGAGATATTAACATCACTTCACCGACCGGACTTAAAAACTTTAAAGATTTGACCGGTATTGATTTAGCTGTTGACATTTGGAATTATTTAGAAAAAAATTGATTATCTAAAATGTATACATAGTAGTGTACGGTTCTAAATTTTTTAGAAACAATTATAGAGATAATTTTTACATTATATTATGATTATGTTCTTCAATTCCATTTTTTTCTAACAATTGGTGCATTTTCTCATGTTCTTTGTAGGTTAGGCTATAAAAAATAATTATTGTCACTATTGAACCAATTACAGAACCCTGAACAAATCTGAATATTGTTCTTTTATTTCTTTTTTTTGTTTCTTCAGTCATTTTTTTTCCACGTTTTTTTGCTTCATAAAATTTNAAAATTGAATATATAATTAACGCAAAACCTAAAGCCCAGGAAATTGGGTGATTAACAGTTGCTATAAAAGATCCGCCAAATAGAACGGCTATGAAACCACTTATCCAACAAATGGGACACATTATTTAAATACCTTTCTGAATAGCAGAATAAATGATTTCTTTATCTGTTTGTCCAACTATGCGAGCAACTTCGTTATTCCCTTTATAAACTACAATGGTCGTCCAGAATTTAATGCCGAGCTTTTGAGCTATACCTTTATTTTTGCTTTGTTCGTAGCTTAAAAAAACAATATNTGTAAATTCTTTTTCAGCTTGATCTAAAATTTTAGTTTGTTTGCTGCAAGTACCACACCAAACCTCAAAGGAATTGACAACTACTGTTTTTCCAGAAGTTTTTGCACTTTCGAAAATTTCTTCTGAAAAATTGGTTTTCTTTTCAACTGCATTTGCTGATAAGCAAACAAATAAAAATAAAGAGATTAATAATTTCTTCATAACTAATTGTAACATATTTCTTTTACTATTAGCTGTGCAAAATAGCAGCGTAAAACAAAATCACGTATAGAGTTTATTTTTTTGGCAGGTTCTTATATGTAATTATATGTTATAACCACAAAATGCTTCCAATAAATTATTGGTTATACTTACAGATTGTTCTTTTCCTTTTCATTACTCCTGGATCCCCAAGAGTACTTATTGTGTCCTATTCAATGAACTATGGACTAAGAAAATCTGTATGGACTGCCCTAGGTGACATCACCGCTAATATTTTCCAAGGAACNCTTGTAATATTTGGAATAGGNACNCTNATTCAAAACAATTCTTTAGCATTAATNATCATTAAATGGTGTGGGGTTATATATTTGCTTTATTTAGCATTTGATCTCTACAAATCAAAAATGCATTCCTTGAGCTCAGATGTAACTCAAACAAAAAGTCGGTTTTCTTTTTTCAAGGATGGTTTTTTAGTTGCNGGATTAAGTCCTAAGGCNTGGATATTTTTTGGAGTTATATTCATGCAATTTTTAGATTTTANNGCAAATTATGTTATNCAATTTTTNATCCTAATGATTACCTATGTAAGTTTAGATTTTATTTCTTTAATAATTTATGGAGCAGCAGCAGAAAAAATATCTATATGGTTAAAAGCTAACCCAAAAGTCATCAATATAATATCGGCGTGTGCTTTACTAATTATTGCAATTGTAGTTGCCTTTTTTCAGTAATTATTTATTTCCATATATAACTTTAAAATCTTCTTTCTCTGTACAGAAATAATGTAACCATGTGCCAATAAAGCTATATGCAGCAAATATAAACATTGCTTTCGAACCTGAAGAAAAAGCAAAACCAAAAAATACAGGAATAGCAAAAGTGTACATTGCGTTAGAAGACCATTTAAAAATACCTCTTTTTTCAAAAGGTATATTTTTATAATTAGGGTCGAAATGATCAATACCTGTTGCNCGTAAAAAACCAAAATATTTTTTTATAGAATACATTGTATAAATGAATGGAATAAAAATTAACACAGATACGCTCCATGCTATCCACCCTGGAGTAAACCAAGANCCGTAATCAGCAAAACTTAATCCAATACCGGATAATCTTAAAATCGCAATTATGAAAAAAATTACAACATAAGGTTTAAACCCTATTGTTTGACTGATTGTTTTCCAACATAATTCTGACCTCCAACATANCCAGACATAACCTTGATGCANCAATGGAGTTAACATAGAAAATAAGAACCAATNTTTTGAACTAATCCCAAGAAAGACATTTGAGTCAGTTTCAAAATCAACCATCTGGAGAGCCACATAATATAAAACGATTAGGCCACCGATGTGCCAAATTTGATTTTTGAAAAAAAATTGTATTTTATTATCAATCATAAGAAGATAGTTTTTTCATTTTTTTTTTATTTTATTAGCATAATACCACTGCCATAAAATAAAAAACGTAATCCCAACCGATGTTATAATAGCAGAAACAATAAAGATAAGGCCTGAATTGTAATACTGCCACAAATAACCTGCAGTCAAACTAGCGATAAGTAAAGCAACTCCCGTGATTGCATGGAATAAACCGAAACTAGTTCCTCGCAATTCTAAAGGAGATAATTTAGCAACCATCGCTAATAATAATCCTTGTGTCATACCAAGATGAATCCCCCAAAAAATGATACCAACAAACATCCATCCAATGCTATTGGTAAGTGCTAAAATAATGTTCGACAAGACTAAAATTAAAAAACCATAAACTATGAGAATAAAAAATCCTNNCTTATCAGCTAAATGNCCAAAAGGTACAGCAACAGTCGCATAAGCAGCATTCATAACAACAAAAACAATTGGAATAAAACTAACTTTGAGTCCAATTTCTTGACTTCGAAGTAAAAGAAAAGCTTCACTAAAATGACCTAGATTTAAAATAAATACCGTTAAAAAAAATAACCAAATCACAGGAGTAATTTTCAAAAAATTCTTAAATAAAAAATAGAGTTTTTTTCTTGGTATATTTTTTTTTATANTAGACTCTTTAACTCCAAAAATAAGAACTACAATACACAATACAGCAGGAAGAACAGCAAACCACAGTACGAGACGAAAATTGTTTGTTGTTAAGAACAAAATAACAATAGCAAGAATAGGCCCNAATAACGCTCCTAAGGTATCAAGAGTCTGACGTANGCTGTAGGCAGTNCCACGTATTTTTGTTGAAGTAGAATCTGCTATAAGAGAATCTCTTGGAGCTCCTCTTATTCCTTTACCAAGACGATCCACAAAACGAGCAGCAAAAATCCATGTTGCAGTGCTNGCCAATGCAAAAAATGGTTTAGTGAGTGCAGAAAGACCATAGCCAATAACCATNAGAATTTTTCTTTTCTTTAGATAATCACTTAATGCTCCTGAAAAAGCTTTTATCATTGAAGCAACGCCTTCAGCTAAACCTTCGATCAAACCTAGAGATAAAACGCTGATCCCCAATCCTGTAACAAGAAAAATTGGAAGAATGCTTAGAATCATCTCAGAGCTAAGATCCATTAACAAACTAACAATACCTAAAACCCATACGTTTCTAGGAATTATCAATGATTGATTTCCATTCCTTCTCATAATTTAAATATATAGTTTTTTTATTTAAGAGTTCTATTATTGTGTTAAGTTTCTTATGTGCAATCTTAATATCTTTGTAAGGAACAAAATAAACAAATAGTCCCAATCCTATTGAAGCTAAACTTTTAAGAAAAATTATACTGTATTAATTTTAACCCCTTTTAATAAAAACTTACAAATCTGATTAGCTGCCATTTCAGCAACTACAATTGAGGCTTCCGCGGTCGAGGCTGCTACATGAGGAGTTAATATTGCTTTCGGATTGTTAAATAAAATATTTTCTTTAGCAGGTTCTTTTGAATAAACATCTAATGCTGCACCTGCAATCAAATTTCCATTTAAAGCATCATTTAAATCTTTTTCATCAACTATATTACCGCGCGCTGTATTAATTATAAAAGTTGAAGGTTTCATTTTTTTATAGTGTTTTTTATTTATTAAAGGTTTGCCATCAGGGGCTGCTTTACAATGAAAACTTATAATATCACTCGTACTAATTAATTCATCAAAACTAACATTTTTAACATGGGGAAAATCTTTTTTTCTTGATTCTAACGATTTAGAGCTAACTAAAATATTCACTCCAAAACCTTTAACCAAATTGCTTAGTCTGGCTCCTACGTTTCCAAATCCAACTATACCAAGAGTTTTTTTTGAAAGTTCAGTGCCTTTAATATTTTTTTTCTCCCATTTTCCTTTATGCGTAGTGTCATTTGCAAAAGGAATTCTTCTCAATACTGACATTATTAATGCAAATGCATGTTCAGCTGTGGCATTCGTATTTCCACCCGGTGTATTCATAACCAGCATATTGTTTTCTTTTGCTGTTGGCACATCGATATTGTCTACTCCTGCGCCAGCTCTAGCTATAACTTTTAATTTTTTACCAGCCAAAATTATATTCTTTGTTACTTTTGTAGCTGATCTAACAATCATGCCATCGTATTCAGGAATGATTTTTATAATTTCTTCTTCCGATAAACCTGTTTTTACATCAACTGAAATTTTTTGCTTCTCAAATATTTTTTGAGCAACTTTGCTCATTGAATCTGAAATTAAAACTTTAGGCATTATTCTTTACAGAGTGATAAGCCCAGTCAATCCATGGTAATAATGCTTTCATATCATTATTTTGAACTGTTGCTCCGCCCCATAATCTAAGACTAGGAGGTGCTTTAGGATAACCAATAATGTCTTTGGCTACACCTTCTTTATCAAGTTTTGAAACTATTTTCTTTATTACATTTCTTTGTTCTTCTTCGCCAAATTTATTAAACCATTCATCTTTGATTAGGAGTGTAATGCTTGTTGAAGATCTTGTGTTTTTATCTTCACACATAAACTTAACCCAATCACTACTATTAACCCAGGTTTCAACAATTTTAAGATTTTCGTTTGAAATTTTTATTAACTCACTTGTTCCACCTACAGACTCAACCCAATTTAGCGAATCTAGGACATCTTCAACACAAATCATTGATGGAGTATTTATGGTAGCACCTTCAAAAATACCTTTAATTAATTTTTTTTTATTTGCTAATTTGAATAATTTAGGAATTGGCCATTTAGGTGTGTACGTTTCTAATCTTTTTAATGCACGAGGTGATAATGCCAACATTCCATGAGCAGCCTCGCCTCCTAAAACTTTTTGCCAAGACCAGGTGGTTACATCAAGCTTGTTAAAGTCTATGTCCATTGCAAAAATACCTGAGGTCGCATCGCAAATTGTCAAACCTTCTCTATTATCTGGAATCCACTTCGCGTCAGGAATGCGAACGCCTGAAGTTGTACCATTCCATGTAAAAATAACATCGTGATTAAAATTTACTTTGTTTAAATCAGGAAGCTTACCGTAGTCAGTTATATGACTATTTACATTTTCGATTTTTAATTGTTCCAACACATCAATTGCCCAATCTTTTCCAAAATTATCCCAGACCAAAACATCAACACCTTTATAACCCAAAAGAGACCATAGGGCAGATTCTAAAGCTCCAGTATTAGATCCTGCCATTATGGCTAATGCATACGCATCTGGTAATTTAAGAATGTGTTTTGATTTGACAATTACCTCATTAATTTTTTTTTTACAATCCTTTGATCTGTGGGATCTCCCAATTTGAG
>JAESSC010000086.1 GCA_016764285.1 Pelagibacteraceae bacterium | reverse complement strand
AGGAGATTCTAAATATAGAATGTCAGTCAATTCAGGCAAAAAAAATACACTTATGCTACATGCTTATAAAATTAATTTTTCCATTGGTGGGACAAAATATAATTTTACTGCTGAACTGCCTATTTCTTTTAAAAACATTCTCAAAGAAAAGTACTTAAAAATTTTTTAATAATAACTTCTTCAATATTTCTATAGTTTTTTACCCCCATATCTTTCAAGCTTGTGATTCCTCTGTCTCTGATACCACAAGGTATAATTCCTTTATATTTAGATAAATCATTACATACATTTAATGAAAAACCATGATACGCAACCCACTTTTTTACTCTAATACCTATTGCGGCAATTTTTTTAGAATTTTTTTGTTTGTTAACCCATATTCCAATATTTTTAGAATCGTTATAAGATTCTATTTTGTATTCTTTAAGTGTTTGTATAATACAATTTTCAATTTTACTGATAAGTTTCCTAATATCTCTTTCTCTTTTATTTAAATTTAACACAAAATAAACCACCTTTTGACCAGGTGAATGGAGTGTATATTTTCCACCTCTGTTTGTTTTGATTACTGGTAAGTTTTTATCTAATAAATCTTTTTTATTAGCACTTGTCCCAGCTGTGTATACAGAGTTGTGCTCTAAAACCCATAACAATTCATCTTTTTTACCTAAAAAAACATCATGAACTCTTTTTTCGAGTATTTTTATAGATTGTAAGTAATCAATTGGTTTTACGCTACTTTTTACTTCTATATTCATTTTAAGTTTGTGATTTTAAATAAAATCAACTAATAGTCTCAAAATTAAAAAAT
Source organism: Pelagibacteraceae bacterium (assembly GCA_016764285.1). Lineage (GTDB taxonomy): Bacteria > Pseudomonadota > Alphaproteobacteria > Pelagibacterales > Pelagibacteraceae > AG-414-E02. The sequence continues at coordinate 11,954 of JAESSC010000086.1, read as the reverse complement.
TTACTCATATTTATGAGCTTAACAAAAGAAATTCCAGAAAAAAAAGTGAATTTTGAGTTTAATAAAGAATTCATTAATGTTTTGAGTAATAAAATTAAGGATAATGATACTGCTTTTTTGAATAGAACTCTAAAGGAACTTCATCCTTCGGATTCAGCTGATTTAATCGAAAATTTGATTCCAGAGAACAGAATAAAACTTATTGAAATAGAAGGATTTAATTTAGACCCAGAAATTTTTATAGAATTAAATGAGTCTATTCAAACGGAAATATTTATTCTCTTATCGATCGAATCAATTGTAAATATTTTAAGACGTTTGGAGTCGGATAATGCCTTAAAAATTTTGGAAAATTTAGATGAAAAAAAGAAGAATACTGTATTAGATAAACTACCTCCTAAAGATAGGTTTATCTTACAGGAAGGTCTTAGCTATCCAGAAGACTCCGCCGCACGTATCATGCAAAGAGAATTTACTGCAATTCCAAGCAATTGGTCAGTAGGTCAAACTATTGATTATCTTAGAGAAAATAAGGATTTACCCGAAGAATTTTTAGAAATTTTTATTGTTGATAGTGATTTTAAACCAATTGGTACAGTACCTTCATCAAAAGTATTACGTGCATCAAGAGATTCAAAAATGAATTTAATAATGAGTGAAATGCAAGTTTTAATACCAGTTGATATGGATAAAGAAGAAGTTGGGCGTATTTTTGAAAATTATAATTTAATTTCAGCGGGCGTGGTTGATAAAACTAACAAATTAGTGGGCATGATTACTGGAGATGATGTGGTTACTGTTGTTAAAGAAGAAGCTGAAGAAGACGTCCTTAGACTTGCCGGAGTTGGTGATGAAGAAATTACTGATAGTGTTTTAAAAAAAACTAAAAGAAGGTTTAATTGGTTACTATTAAATTTGTTTACCGCTTTGTTAGCTACTTGGGTCATAAGTAAGTTTGGGGCCACTATAGAACAAATGGTAGCATTAGCCTTTTTAATGCCAATAGTTGCTTCTATGGGTGGTAATGCGGGAATGCAAACATTGGCTGTAACAATTAGAGCTATAGCAACAAAAGAACTTTCTTCAGGAAATTTGACTCAAATAGTTACCAAAGAATTTATAATTGGAGTTTTAAATGGGATAATTTTTGCAGCGATCACAGCCTTGATAGTTCAATTATGGTTTAAAGAAATTAATTTATCAATTTTAATTGCTGTTGCAATGGTATTAAACATGATGGTGGCTGGCCTGTTTGGTATTTTGGTTCCCGTGTCACTTAAAAAGTTTAACATTGATCCCGCAATAGCATCGAGTGTATTTGTTACAACAATTACTGATGTGATAGGTTTTCTTTCATTTTTAGGTATTGGGGCTTATTTTTTTTACGGTTAGATATTATCAATTAATCTTGTTGAACCGAGATAGTAAGCAACAAAAATTTTATATTTATTGTTTCTTTTATATGGTTTTGTAAGTTTATTTATATCTAGCATCGTAACGTAATCAATTTTACGAGCACCTAACATAAAAATTTTTCTTTTTACTGATACTAAAGATAGTTTTTTCTTTATTAAATTTTGTTTATTGTCGTAAATAAGTTTATAAATTTTGGAAGCGATTTGGTTTTCTTTTATAGAAAGCAAAAAGTTTCTTGAGGATAATGCTACTCCATTTTTATCTCTAATAGTTTTGCATCCAATAACTTTAGTTTTAGAATGATTTTTATTAACAAAATGCTCTATTATTTTTAATTGTTGCATATCTTTTTCCCCAAAGTAAATATTTTTTGGTTTAATTATTTTAATGAATCTGTCAATTACGTCTACTACCGCTTCAAAATGCCCTGGTCTAAATTTTCCACATAATTTTTTTCTAAAAGAACTTATCTTAATATTTTTATTGCTCCCATTAGGGTAAATTTGATTAACTGAGGGTAAATAAAGGTAATCTACTTTAAATTTTTTAAGTATGGAGATGTCTTTTTTTAATAATCTAGGATATTTTTGAAAGTCGCTTTTTTTATTAAATTGTGGCTTGTTTATAAATATAGATACAATAGTTTTTTCACATTGTGAAATACATTTTTCAATCAAAGAAATATGGCCTTGGTGAATGGCACCCATTGTAGGAACTAAACCTATATTCTTTTCGTAATGTGTGAATTTAATAAGTTTACTTTTGTTTGAAATTATTTTCATTTGTAAATTTTAAATATTATATGTAAAAGAAAGCAATGATTAAACAGGCTATTATTCCTTTAGCTGGTTTGGGAACAAGGTTATTACCTTTGACAAGTGTTTTGCCCAAGGAACTTTTACCAATTAGCGGTAAACCTGGATTAGAATACATATTAGACGAATGTATTGAGGCTGGCATAAAAGAAATTATATTTATTATTTCAANCAAAAAACAAATCATNAAAAAATATTTTTATAATGATNCNTTTTTCAAGAAAATGATTAAAAAAAAAAGAAAAGANAAAAAGCTTAAATTCGAATATTCAAAGATTAAAAAATTTAAAAGAATAATCAAATTTGTTTATCAAAATTCTCCTCGTGGAACGGGTGATGCAGTTTTAAAATGTCACAAACTTATCAAATCAAAGCATTTTTTATTGTTGTTACCCGATGATCTAATAATCAAAAATAATTGCTCTCGCGCAATGATAAAATTACATAAACAACATAATTCATCAATTATTGCTTCAAAGAAGGTAAAGTGGAAAAATGTTTCGAGATGGGGAATTTTCAAATTAAAAAAATTTAGTAAAAATAATTTTTTGATCAAAGATGTTGTCGAAAAACCAAGTATTAAATCTGCCCCATCAAATTATGCTGTAATTGGTCGATATATATTGCCTGTAAAAATATTTAAAATTCTTAAAAAGCAAAAACCTGGACAAAATGGCGAAATTCATATCACAGATGCTATTAGAACACTGATACATCAAAATAATAAATTTATCGGTCATGTTTTTGCCGGAAAATATTTAGATTGTGGCACAATGCAAGGTTACATTAATTCATTTACAGAAATCTCTAAATTATAATCTATGAAAATTTGTATAATAGGTACGGGTTATGTTGGTCTTGTTAGTGGAGCTTGTTTTGCTGATTTAGGCAATTCTGTTTGGTGTGTCGACAATAATAAAGAAAAGATTGATTTGTTAAATAGNAATCAAATTCCATTTTTTGAACCTGGTTTGGAAGAACTTGTTAGTAAAAACTTTTCTTCAAGTAGATTAAAATTTACTACAAATTTAAAACTAGCTGTTAGAAATTCTGACATAATATTTATTTGTGTGGGTACGCCAACATTAAAAAAAAGTCGTTCAGCTGATCTTCGACATGTTTTTAAGGTTGCTACTGAAGTAAGTAAATATATTAATAGATTTAAAATAATAGTAACTAAATCTACTGTACCAGTCACAACAGGAGACAAAATAGAAAAATTAATTTTAAATAAAAAAAGAAAAAAGTTGTTCGAGGTGGTTTCAAACCCAGAATTTTTAAGAGAAGGTGAGGCAGTAAGGGATTTTAGATTTCCTGATAGAATAATTGTTGGTTCAAATAATAAGAAAGTTATAAAAACATTACAATCTTTATATGATCCATTAATTAAAAAGGGAGCTGAATTTTTTTCAACCAATAGACGAGGAGCCGAACTGATTAAATATGCTTCCAATGCATTCTTGGCGACAAAAATATCTTACATAAATGAGCTTGCAAATTTGTGTGAAAAAACAGGTATAAATATTGAAGATGTGTCGTTGGGGATAGGTTTAGATAAAAGAATTGGTAGTCGTTTTTTAAGAGCCGGACCTGCTTTTGGTGGCTCTTGTTTTCCAAAAGATACTAAGGCTGTAACTGTCACTGGAGATTTATTCAAAACCGATCTTTCTATAATTAAATCTGTTATTAAATCTAATGAAAAACGTAGAATACTTCTATCTAAAAGAGTTAAAAAAATTTTATCAAATAAAATTAAAAATAAAAAAATTGCTTTTTTGGGAGTTACTTTTAAACCAAACACTGATGACATGAGACAATCTTCAAGTCTGGTGATGATACCTTTTTTGCTGAAAAAAGGTGCAAAAATCAATTATTATGATCCATCCGGTGAAAAAAAAGAATTTTCTAAACTTAAAAATCTTTCATTTTATAATAATGTGAATGCTGCATGCAAAAATGTTGATTTGGTTATAATTCATACCGAGTGGGAAGAATTTAAAGCTTTGGATTTTAAAAAATTATGCAGAAAAAAGAAGTTCAAAATTTATGATATGCGAAACCTTTACTCAGTTGAACTAATGAAGAAAAAAGGTTTTAATTATTATTCGATTGGTAGATAAAATTTTTATATTTCAAATATTGCATCTATTTCGACAGCAGCACCCAATGGCAAAGAGTTTGTGCTTATGGCTGCTCTTGTATGTTTGCCATTAACACCGAACACTGTAGACAAAGTTTCAGAAGCAGGGTTTATTACTTTGGGCTGATCTTTAAAATCATCTGTAGAATTAACAAAACCTGTTATTTTGATACAATTTTTAACTTTATTTAGATCTCCACTAAGGGCTTTTTTCACTTGGGCTAAAATATTTATGACACATAATTTAGAAGCTTTTTGACCATCTTCTAGAGTTAAATCTTTACCAATTTTTCCCTTAACCATTTTACCATCACTTGATATTGGAAGTTGACCTGAAATAAAAAGCAAGTTGTTAATTTTTTTAAAAGCAGCATAAGCTCCAACTGGATCAGGGGCATTAGGTAATTCAATATTCAATTCTTTCAATTTATTTTCTATAGTCATTTATTTTCTATTTCCTTTTTTATTTTTGTCATACTCTCTTCTTTTTTCAATTAGAATTAAAGCATCTTCCATAGTTATTTCATTTGGATCTTTTTCTTCTGGAATAGTTGCGTTTAGTGATTTATATTTAATATAAGGTCCAAATTTTCCTTTCATAACTCTTACTGGTTTCTTATCTTCAGGATGTTCACCCAAGTGTTTGATTTCCGAAAAAGATATTCGCCCTGGNTTTGCTTCTGCTATCATTGTAACNGCTCTATTTAATCCAATTGTAAAAATATCTTCCGAAGTCTCTATTCTTGCTGACTTGTTTTCGCATTTTAAATAAGGACCAAACCTTCCAGAGTTTAAAGTAATATCTTTTCCAATATCGGGATGTTGACCAATAACTTTTGGCAAAGAGCACAAAAACTTAGCCCTTTCTAAATTTATGGAGTCAATTGAAATGCCTTTAGGTATGGAAACATTTCTCACTTTCTTTTCTTCAGTTTTTTTCTTTGATTTTTTTTTCTTAATCGTATATTTTATTTCTTCTATAAGATCATACTGCAGGTAGGGACCAAATCTTCCAATTTTTAATATTATTTCTTTTCCATTATCATTTAGTCCTATAGATTTAGATTCTGGCAATGCATTTTGCTCTGCAGCTTTTGCTTTTGATAAAGGTCTAGTAAATTTGCATTCTGGATAATTAGAGCAACCAATAAAAGCTCCNCCTCTAAAACTATTTTTTAAACTTAACTCTCCACCATTNCATAATGGNCATNTTCTATCAATTTTTCCATCTTGGGTTGTATCAAAAATTAGTTCTCCTAAACTTTCGTTTAATAGGTCAAGAACTTCTCTTGTTCTCTTTTCTTTAACTGATTGAACATTTTCATTAAAATCTTTCCAAAACTTTTCTAAAACCCTAATCCAATTAACTTTTCCTGAAGTTATGTCATCTAACTGGTTTTCAAGATCTGCCGTGAAATTATAGTCAACATATTTCGCAAATAGTTTTTCTAAGAATGCTACCAGCAGTTTACCTCTATCGGTAGGATGAAATCTTTTATTGATTAGATCTACATAATTTCTAGTCGATAGTACTGAAATGATACTTGCGTATGTTGAGGGTCGACCAATGCCTAGTTCTTCAAGTTTTTTTACTAAACTAGCCTCTGAATATCTTGGTGGGGGCTCTGTAAAATGCTGTCCGTCAATAATTTTATCAATATTAACCGTATCTTTATCTTTTACCTCAGGTAAAACTCTATCTTCTTCATCCTTTCTTTCTATTTCTTGATATAATTTTAAAAAACCATCAAATTTTAAAATAGATCCTGAAGCTCTAAATTTAATAGTTTCATCTTTTGACGACAAAATTATTGTATTTCTATCATATTCAGCGTTTTGCATTTGAGATGAAAGTGCTCTTTTCCATATTAAATCATATAATTTAAACTGATCAGAATTTACGTGTTTTTTTATTTCCGATGGAGATCTAGTTATTTCTGTAGGTCTAATAGCTTCATGAGCTTCTTGTGCATTTTTGGCTTTTTTACCACTATAATTATTTTGTGTTTCTGGCAAATATTGTTTTCCATAGTTAGATGATATGTAATCTCTAAAAGATGATATTGCTTCATTAGAAATTTGTGTTCCATCCGTTCTCATATAAGTAATTAATCCAACAGTTTCACCCTCGATATCAATACCTTGGTATAATCTTTGCGCAATCTGCATGGTCCTAGAAGCGCCAAAACCACATTTCCCTGAAGCAACTTGCTGCATTGTAGAAGTTGTAAAGGGTGCAGTAGGATTTCTCTTATAAACTTGTGACGTGATATCAGAAATAAAATATTCTTTAGAATTAATTTTATTTATTGCACCATCAACAGTTTCTTTGTTAAGAAATGAAAATTTTTCAACTTTATTGCTATTGTAAGAAATCAATTTAGATAAAATTTCTTTACCATCGTTGTTTTTAAAATTCAAATTAATTGTCCAGTATTCTTTAGGGACAAATTTCTCAATCTCATGTTCTCTTTCTGAAATTAGTTTTAAGGCTACTGACTGAACCCTACCAGCAGACTTTGAGCCAGGTAATTTGGTCCACAATATAGGAGATATGTTAAAGCCAACGAGATAATCTAAAGCTCTTCTAGCCATGTAAGCGTCTACTAATTGAGGCGCAATATCTCTTGGATTCTCAATACCTTTTTTGACAGCTTTTTTAGTAATTTCATTGAATACAACTCTTTCAATTTTTTTATCTTTCAATAGGTTTTTTTGTTCAAGGACTTCTTTTACATGCCAAGCTATGGCCTCTCCTTCGCGATCAGGGTCAGTAGCTAAAATGATTTTATTTGAATCAACAGCAGTATCTGTGATTTCTTTTAAATATTTTTTGGAGAAGGCATCAATTTCCCATAGCATTTGAAAATTATTATCTGGATCTACAGAACCATTTTTTGAAGGAAGGTCTCTAATATGACCATAACTAGCTAAAACTTTATATTCCTTACCAAGATATTTATTTATTGTTTTTGCTTTTGCTGGACTTTCTACTATCAGTAAGTGCATTTAATTATCCTTAGAAAAGTTAGTGGCAAAAATAATTTGTTTTGTCAAACTGAAGATTTAATTCGATAAAAAAAGGGCTTGTAACCTAGAGTTTTATTTTTTGTTCAGTTCCATTTTTTAGATTAGAAATATTTTTTTTGTGTGTAAATATTATTAATATAAAAAAAATAAATAATATTAATTTTATATCAGCAGAAAAAACAAAATTTGGATCTATTGCTTTAACAGCATTTTCTCTAAATAAAGTTACTACTAACACAGTCAAAGAAGAAAACATTGATGATACAGAAGAGTATTTAAATATTAGAGAAACAACTATCCACGTAAAGATAAATAAAACACTTAATCCATATGATAAAGCAAATAAGATACCCAGGTAAGTTGCAACTCCTTTTCCACCTTTAAATTTTAACCAAATTGGAAAAATATGTCCTAAAAAAGCCATCAAAGCGGAAAGATGTAAATATTCTGAAAAAAATTGTTGTGTAATTACAACAGGAACATATCCTTTAAGAATATCTAATATTAGAGTTGNTGCTGCNAAATATTTGTTACCANTTCTAAGAACATTTGTTGCTCCAATATTACCAGAACCAATTTTTCNAACATCTTGNCCACNAAANAANTTAGTTAAAATTAATCCGAANGGTATAGANCCNCTTAAATATGAAANNAAAACAACTNATANAATTTCCATTANTTATTNAATTNTCTCATAGGCAATTTCNCCNTTNATGAAAGTTTTTAATACCTGNCCTTGTANCTTTCTATTTTCTATAGGAGTGTTNTTGGATTTTGATTTNAGTTCGCTTTGTTTAACAACCCAAGGTTTGTTGATNTCAANAANACATAAATCNGCATCATTTCCAACTTCGAGATTTCCTTTATTTATACCNAGAATTTTNGCTGGGTTTGATGTTANNGAAGCTAACAATTTATCAAGNTTTATTGATTTANTGTGAAAAAGTTCTAANGCNAGAGNTANTAANGTTTCTANACCNNTNGCTCCNGTAGCNGCNTGNGAAAAAGTNAGTCNTTTTGANTCTNCNTCTTNAGGNTTNTGNTCTGAAACTATNACATCNANNNTNCCNTNATTAACNCTCTNTAACTANAGANANTCGNTCATTNTCAGTTCTAAGAGGAGGNGANAGTTTTAAAAAAGTTTTAAANTCNCCNATATCATTTTCNTTTAATGANANNTTATTAANCGAAACTCCTACNGTAAAAATTTTACCTTCTTCTTTNGCTTTNTTAATNACNGAAACTGTTTTTNCTGAAGATATTTGTGAAATATGATATCTACAAAAATANTCTTCCAAAAANGATAAATCTCGTTCAACTATAATNTTTTCNGCTAAAGAAGGAATTCCTTTTANNCCNAGTCTTGTNGATATTTCNCCNTCATTAANTAANCCNNCCTNAGATANAATGTTATCTTCNGCATGTTGNATNATTAAAGATTGNGANTGTCCAGCANAATTCATTATNCTTGNCATAACNTGAGGNTCNTGAACTGTTTTNNTTCCATCNGTGAAAGCAATTATTCCTTTTCTTTTNAGAAGACCAAATTCTGTCATNTGNTTACCNTCNGTATTTTTNGTCAAACTTGCNGNTGGAAAAATATTAATTTTTGATTTNTCTCTNCCCCTNCTTTTNANAAAATCNACCANAGAAACACTATCNATTACTGGNGATGTATTAGGCATTGAAACAACAGANGTAACNCCACCGGNNAGCGCNGCATNACTTAAAGTTNTAAAANTTTCTTTATANTCATANCCNGGTTCTCCAACNAAAACTCTCATATCAACNAAACCGGGNATTAANATTTGTTTTTTTAAATCTATTTTTTCTGNTGCTGCAGGTAAATTTCCATTTGTTACTTTTTTTCCAGCGGCTTTGATTAAGCCTTTTGCATCAATNATTAAACCACCCATTTCATCAATTTGATTTTTAGGGTCAATAATTCTTGCGTTTGTTAAATATTTTTCTTTCATTATGCTTTTTTACAAAAAATTTTTAAACAAGCCATTCTGACAGCAACACCAAGCTCAACTTGTTCTCTTATTACACTTCTATTAATGTCATCAGCTAAGTTCGTGTCTATTTCGACACCTCTGTTCATTGGACCAGGATGCATTATCAAAGCATCTTTTTTTGCCATAGCTAGTTTGTCTGGGGTTAAGCCGAAATATTCATAATATTCTCTAGGAGATGGTAAAAAAGATCCATGCATTCTCTCGTTTTGTAGTCTTAGCATCATTACGATATCGCAATTATCTAAACCTTTCTTCATATCGGTAAATGCTTTTACTCCAAGACGTTCAATTGAATGCGGTAGCAAAGTTTTTGGACCTATTACATTAACTTCTGCTCCAAGCATATTCATTAAATAAATATTTGATCTAGCAACNCTTGAATGCAATATATCTCCACAGATAGCTATTTTTAATCCTTGAACTTTNCCTCTTCTGTTAATTATGGTTAGTGCATCNAATAAAGCTTGAGTGGGATGTTCACGTCTACCATCTCCAGCGTTTATTACTGAACAATTCACTTTTTGTGATAATAAGTTTGGTGCTCCAGAATCTTGATGTCTTACTACAATAATATCTGGATGCATTGCATTTAATGTCATTGCAGTATCAATTAATGTTTCACCTTTTTTAATTGCTGAGTTAACAATATTCATTGACATTACATCGGCGCCAAGTCTTTTCCCAGCAAGCTCAAAAGAACTTTGAGTTCTTGTTGAAGGTTCAAAAAATAAATTAATTTGAGTTTTTCCTCTTAATATATCTGTTTTCTTTGAAGCACTTTTATTTAANCTAATAAAAGCTTTAGCTTCATCCAGAATGTGAGAAACTTCAGGAAAAGAAAGATCTTGAATACCTAATAGGTGATTTTGATTAATTTTAATAGCTTTCAGATTTTTAATTATAGCCATTAAAATCAACTCTATAGTCCTTTATAGTAAGCTATGCAAGTATTTTAATTAATTTGATAAAAAATCTATAGCGCCCTGAAGTATAAATGCAGCCGCATTCTTGTCTAATTTTTTGACTCTATCAGTAACATTGCTACCTAAATCGCGAGTTATTTTAAAACTGCCTTCGCTAGAAAGTCGCTCATCCCATAAAACGATAGGAATCGTAATANTTATTGATAGATTTTTTGCAAAGCCTGTAGCTGATTGAGATGCTTTACCGAAGGAACCATCCATATTAATTGGGTTTCCAATAACTACTCCCTTGATTTTATTTTCCTTAATAATTTCTTGAATTTCTTTTAGTAAAATTTGAAATTTGTTTTTTTTAATAATTTTTAGTGGTGTGGCAACCACTTTATTTTCGTCACAAATTGCTATCCCAATATTTTTCTTTCCAGGATCGATTCCTAGCAATCTAGAATTGTTATCTATATTCTTTTTAAATTCCTCTATAGTCAATATATTGTATGTTTTCATCTTAAATGGTATTTTGAATACTTATTTGCCGATAACATCCAATGTCAATAGATAAAAATACAGTAAAACATATATCAAAATTAGCTAGGATTTCTCTTGATGACGAGAAAATTGACAGCCTTTCTAAAGATCTTTCCTCAATAATTAAGTTTATNGAAAAACTTAACGAATTAAAAACTGATNAAACAAAACCTCTAACTTCTATAATCNACNCTTCTTTAAAACNAAGAAAAGATGAAATAAAAGATGGAAAAATAAGGGATCAAATTNTGAAAAATTCACCTGAAAAAAATGANGAGTTTTTTGTCGTTCCAAAGGTAATCGAATAAATGTCANATTTATCAAATTTTTCGCTTACCGATCTAGTTAAAGGAATTAAGAAAAAAGATTTTACTTCTTTAGAGATTACNAAAACATTTGTAAACAATTCTGAAAATTCGACTAAGTTAAATNCATATATTACCAAATGTTTTGACGAAGCTATAATTTNTGCAAAAAATTTTGACAAAAAAAAAGACTATAAGGGTTTATTGCCAGGCATACCTATCGCCGTTAAAGATCTCTTTTGTACAAAAAATGTTAAAACTACCGCGGGTAGTAAGATATTGCATAATTTTATACCAACCTATGAATCTACAGTAACAAAAAAATTATGGTCTGAAGGTGCTTTTTTATTAGGAAAATTAAATTGTGATGAATTTGCAATGGGATCATCTAATGAAACTAGTTTTTTTGGAAATGTTACAAATCCATTTGGAGATAAATTAGTCCCCGGTGGATCTTCTGGTGGATCTGCTTCAGCATTAGCATCAAATCTTACGCCCGTTACAGTAGGAACAGATACTGGTGGATCAATTAGACAACCCGCATCATTTACAGGTACCGTAGGTTTAAAGCCAACTTACGGAAGATGTTCTAGATGGGGTATTGTAGCTTTTGCATCGTCATTAGATCAAGCAGGCCCTATGACAAAGACGGTTGAAGACTGCGCTTTGTTACTTCAAGCTATAGCAGGTTATGACCCAAAAGATTCCACATCTGTTGACGTTAAGGTTGATAATTACAACTCTAATTTAACTGACAAAGTAAAAGATTTAAAAATTGGAAT
>JAESSC010000009.1 GCA_016764285.1 Pelagibacteraceae bacterium | reverse complement strand
GAACCAATTTATCAAGTAGAAAAAAATCCTTTAACTTGGCTTGATACAATGTTGAATGCAGTAGAACATATGAATTTCTTCGAAGGAAGATCAACAGAATATTCAAAAGCTTCAACTAAAGGTACATGGGCAGAAGCCTTCTCATAAAACTAAAAATAAATTCGCTTCCTTAAATAAAGAACAATTAGTAAAATAATTCCTTGAAAGGAGGGTTTATGGCAAAATTTTATCTTATGGGAAATTATACCGCAAAAGCATTTCAAGGTTTTATTGCAAATCCTGATACTGACAGGGGTGCTGCAATTAAAGCAGTTGCTAGTGCTGTAGGAGGCAAAGTATTAGATTATGATATTGTTAGAGGTTCTTATGATTTTATTGTTTCAATAGATGCACCAAACTTTGAAAGTATGGCAGCAGCGAAACTTGCTACTGAAGCAAGCGGTGCAGTAACTAACATTACCATAATGGAGCCTATAAACATTAATAGTGCGGCAAAACTTGCTGCAAAAGTGGCAGCTGGCTATAAAGCACCTGGAAAATAATTTTATCTTTGGTTGAGAAGCATTACTTTACGGTGCTTCTCACCACTGTATTTAGAAAGCGGTCTAATTAATTTATTGGATGCGTGCTGTTCCATTATGTGAGCAGACCAACCTGTGATGCGGGCCATGACAAATATTGGGGTAAAAAAATCAGTATCGAATTTCATTAGATGATAGGTTGGTCCAGAAGGATAATCTAAGTTAGGATGTATATTCTTTTTTTCAATCATAATAGTTTCTATTATTTGACTCATTTTAGGTAATTTTTTTTCTTTAAGTATTTCAGCAACTTTTAAATAATATTTCTTCATGGTAGGGACTCTAGAATCTCCTTTACTATAAACCCTATGTCCAAAGCCCATGATAAGTTTTTTCTTTTTTAAAGCGTCTAAAATCCATTTTTTTGCATTTTCAGGTTTTTTTATTTTCTTTAGCATATGCATCACTTCTTCATTAGCTCCGCCATGCAGAGGTCCTTTCAGACTAGCAACAGCTCCAGTAATAGCTCCATGTATATCTGACAGACTGCTTGTGATAGTTCTTGCAGTGAAAGTTGAGACGTTGAAACTGTGTTCTGCGTATAAAATTAGCGATACATCAAAAGCTTTCACAATTTCTTTTCTAGGAACTTTTCCAAAACACATATAAAAAAAATTTTCAGAAAATGACAGTTCTTTTTTAGGAGGTATTACTTTTTTACCTTTTCTCGCTCTAAAAAAGGCCGCGATAGCAGTTGGGGTTTTAGCAAAAATTCTCATAGCTTTTCTCATATTTGCTTCAGGAGAATTGTCACTTGTTTCTTTATCTTCTAATCCCATAACACTAACAACTGTTCTTACTACATCCATAGGATGAGATCTTTTGGGCATGTGTTTGATAATTTCTCTAAGATTTATTGTAATATTCCTATTTTCTCTTTCCTCTTTTTTAAATTTATTAAGTTGAATACTGTTTGGTAAATCTCCTTTAAGCACAAGATAAGCAACTTCTTCAAATTTGCATGTTTCACATAGGTCCTGGACTGCATAACCTCGATAAGTTAGTGCATTAATATCTGGCATCACTTGTGATATAGTTGTCTCGTCAACAACTATACCCAATAGTCCTTTTTTTATTTCATCACTCATAATTTACTCGTGTCCGTCTGTTTTAAAATCAGTAATTTTTTTATCTGAAGTATTATATTTTTCATATTCTACCAGCTCGTACAATCTTTTTCGTGTCTGCATTTTATCGATAATATTATTTTGATGTCCATCTTTAAAAATGACTTTTAGTCCATCTTCAACGTTTTTCATTGCTAATCTTTGCGTTGTTACGGGATAAATTACAATATTATAACCTAAATTTTCTAAAGTTTTTGCTGATAAAATTTTTGATTTACCAAATTCTGTCATGTTGGCTAACAAACTTACTTTTGAGCTTTTTCTTATTTGCTCGAATTCTTTTTCATCTCTCATAGCCTCCGGAAAAATAACATCAGCACCCGCATCTTCATAAGCTTTAACTCTATCAATAGTTTTTTTTATTCCCTCTACTGTATTCGAGTCAGTTCTAGCAATGATTAAAAAATTTTTATCTTTTTTAGCACCTACAGCTTTTTTTATTTTTTTTATCATATCTTCTACAGGGATGATTTCTTTATTGTCGAGGTGACCACACCTTTTTTGTTCAATTTGATCTTCGATATGACATCCGGACAGACCAAGTTTTTCAAATGTCTCAACGGATTTCTTACAATCACCAAAGCCAGTGTCTGCATCAACTATTGTAGGTAGATCTGACACTCTTGAAATTTGATTTGCTCTATAACTAACTTCTTTTAAGGTAGTTAAGCCTATGTCCGGCACCCCTAAATCATTGGACAAAACTCCACCAGAAATATATACGCCATCAAAAGCAATTTCAGCAATTAGCTTTGCGGTTAAAGGATTATAAGCACCTGGAAATCTTAGTATTTTTTGTTTTTTTAGTTTATTTATTAATTCTATTCTTTTTTCAGAGGAATTTTTTTTTGTAAAATGCATATCATTATTTGTTAATCTATAACAATTATAACAGCAGTAATTAATAACAATACAGCTAAAAAATATTCAACAATTTTCTTAATTTTAATATTTTTGATTATTAATTTTATCGATGATCCAAAAAATGCCCATAAACAAATCGAGGGAAAACAGATAAAAGGAGCTGTTATTGCTACAAATGAGGTAGCTACAATAAAATTTTCTTCGCTAGGGAAAAATGCAGTTGCTGCAGTTAATGCCACTACCCAAGCTTTAGGATTAACAAATTGAAAGAGTGCTGCCTCGTAAAGCTTTAGTGGTTTGCCAGTTTCTTTTTCATTATTTGAAAAGGATCCTACAATTTTCCACCCCAAGTAAAGCAGATACACAAAACATATCCATTTTAAGTAAAATTGAATAAGTGGATATTTTTGAAACAAACTACCTAAACCAAAACATACTAAGGAAATTTGGATAGTGTGACCAAATGGAATCCCAATTAGATGAGGTAAGGTTCTTTTAAAACCAAATTTAATACCAGAAGCAGTAAGCATTGCGTTGTTTGGTCCTGGCGTTACAAACATGACAAAATAATAACTAATTAGTGCAAAAAATAATTTAAATTCAATCATTAAGATATTTTTTAATAATTTTTTCCAAACCTACAAAATTTTTTACTAAATGATTATGGTATATCTGATTTACTTTTTTTTCTGTGTATCCACCTTCAATTAATACAAAAGGTATATTGGCAGCTTGTGCCGCACCTGAATCTGTTTCACTATCACCAATCATGATAGTTTTTTTTAAGTTTCCTCCGATTATTTCAATTGTATCAGTTAGATGTTTAGGATCTGGTTTATTGTGATTAAAAGTATTACCGCCTGCCACATAGTCGAAAAAATGATAAATCTTTATTTTTTTTAACAGATCTATTGATAAATGTTCTTGTTTATTAGTACAAACGGCCATGGAAATAGAATTATTTTTGCACCAGCTTAAAAATTCTAAAGCACCAGTTATTAACTTACTTTTTTTATTAATATTGTTGCTGTAGAAATTTATAAATTCTTTTGTCATTTCCTCTTCCATTTTTTCATCTGTTTTTTTTATTTTTCCACTTAATTCACCGATTTCATGCATTGATTTTCTGAGCATCACTTTTGATCCTCCGCCAGCAAGTTTTTTTATGTCAGATAATTCTCTTTCTTCATAACCAAATTTTTTCATCACATGATTATGTGCCAGCATCAAATCGGGTGCTGTGTCGATCAACGTTCCGTCAAGATCAAATAATACTGTAAATTTTTGACTCATTTTGTTAAGTAGTATAAAGAAATATTTTGTGAGTTATTTCAAAGTTTATATTAATGTAAAGATAAATCTTTATGGCATCAATAAATAAAAAAAAATAGCTTTAATAGAAAAATATACTCAAGAAAAATTACGTAATAAAGCTATGAAACTAGGTGTCACTCTAAAGTCTCCTGAAACAGTTTTTTTATCGGCTGATACCAAATTTGGAAAAAACATTACCATTCATCCCTATGTTATGATTGGACAAAAAGTCAAAATTGGAAGCGATGTTGAGATTTTACCTTTTTCACATATTGAAAATGCTACATTAGAAAAAAATGTACGAGTTGGTCCTTTTTCAAGAATCAGACCCGGGTCTTTTCTATCTAAAGGTTCAAGAGTCGGTAATTTTGTAGAAGTTAAAAAAAGTAGGGTGGGGGAAAATTCAAAAATTCCACATCTATCATATGTGGGAGATACTTCTATTGGTAAAAATGCTAATATTGGTGCTGGCACAATCACCTGCAACTATGATGGAAAAAAGAAAAACAAAACTAAAATTTTAGATGGTGCTTTTATTGGTTCCAACACTGCCTTGGTTGCTCCAGTTAAAATTGGCAAAGGATCAATAGTTGGAGCAGGTTCAGTTATAACTAAAAATGTTAAAGATAAATCATTAGCTTTAACAAGAGCTAANCAAATCGAAGTTAAAAATTATAAGAGAAAATAATGTGTGGAATAATAGGTATAGCAAGCAATANACCAGTTTCTTCAAATATCATNCAGTCTTTAAAGAGGCTGGAATACAGAGGTTATGACTCTGCTGGAATCGCAACAATTGGCAATGGAGAAATTTATGAGAAAAAATGTATTGGAAGAGTTGATAATCTTGAAAAANTTTTATTTAAAAATCCATCAAAAGGTATTTTAGGAATAGGTCATGTTAGATGGGCAACTCATGGAGTGCCAAGCCAAGTAAATGCACATCCACATTCATCAGAACAGGTTTCGGTTGTACATAATGGTATTATTGAAAATTCAAATGATTTGAAAAAAGATTTAGAAAATAAAGGATATAAATTTAAATCACAAACCGATACTGAGGTTATAACATTTTTACTAACCGACTTACTAAAGGATTTCGACATTATAAATGCAATTCATAAAACATTAGAAAAACTTCATGGTAGTTTTGCCTTAGGTATTATTTTTAAGAAATTCAATAATATCGTAGTCGGGGCGAGAAGAGGAAGTCCACTAGCAGTAGGATATGGTCATGAGGAAAATTATCTTGGCTCAGACTCCTATGCACTTAAGTCAATGACAAATAAAATTACTTATTTAGACGATGGAGATATATGTGTTTTATCGAACAATAAAGTAGAGTTTTATAATTCAAAAAATATTAAGATCAACAAAGAGGTTTTAACACTTTCTGATGATAAACATATTACAGATAAAGGGGATCATAAAGATTTCATGTCCAAAGAAATCAATGAGCAGCATGTTACGGCTCAAACCTGCATAAAAGAGTATGTTGATCAATTAAGACAAGATATAAATTTATATCACTTTCCAATCGAACCTAAAGATATTACTAAAATAATTTTAATAGGTTGTGGCACTGCATATCATTCTTGCGTGACTGCAAAATATTGGTTTGAAGAACTTACAAATATTCCTGTTGAAATTGATATAGCTTCAGAATTTCGATACAGAAAACTAAAGTTTGATAATAAAAATTTATATGTTTTTGTATCACAATCAGGAGAAACTGCCGATACATATGCTGCTCTTGATCTATGTAAAAAAAATAATGTTAAAACCTGTGCTATTGTTAATGTTGTTGAAAGCTCTATAGCTAGAACGTCAGATTTTGTTTTGCCCATTCATGCGGGTCCTGAAATAGGAGTTGCATCAACCAAGGCATTTATAGGCCAAATGTTAGTTCTTTATCTTTTAGTTCTTAAAATGTCTGAAGTTAGAAAAGAAATATCCCAAACAGATTATGTTAATAAAATAAGTGAACTTAAAAAACTTCCTTCGTTGATAAAAGATGTTTTGAAATGTCAGGATCAAGTCCAAGTTATTGCGAAAGATTTTTTAAAGGTAAAAGGTGCAATGTTTTTAGGTCGTGGCTTATCTTTTCCAATAGCTTTAGAAGGAGCATTAAAACTTAAAGAATTATCCTACTTACATGCTGAAGGTTACCCGGCTGGGGAAATGAAACACGGTCCACTTGCTTTAATTGAAGAAGGTTTACCCGTTGTTGTTTTAGCGCCAAAGGATAAATATTTCGAGAAAACGATCTCAAATATGCAGGAGGTCATAGCAAGAGGAGGAAAGGTAATATTAATAACAAATGAAAGCACTAATATTATTAGTGAGAATGTGAGATTTACATTAGAAATACCAAAGACCGATGATTATTTAACGCCATTTCTGATGACAATTCCATTACAGTTATTAGCTTATCACGTAGCATCATTAAAAAATTGTGATATTGATAAACCAAGAAACTTAGCAAAATCAGTTACTGTGGAATAAGAAATTATTTTTTACTTTTAAAAAAGAAGCTGGATATAGGAACTCTTTGTCTAAGCATATTTTTTTTATAATATTTGATTTTATTTTACCAGGAGCCCACAAAAAAATTGACTTACTATTGTTCAAACATTTGAGAGTTAATGTAATTCTTGCAAAATCTTTTTTAATAATAAAATCAACGTTATTTTTGAGTTTTTTATTTATATTATTTTTAAATAAAGATGCTATATGCCCATCTTGACCAAGTCCTAATAGAACCAGGTCAAAAACTACTTTTTTTTTTAAAAAGTATTTTTTAATTGTTTTTTCGTAATCTTGAGCATCTTTTTTAATAGATTTTTGATTAGTTGTTATTTTGTATATTTGCCGATTCGAAATTCTAATTTTACTGAGCAGATATTTTCTGCACATACGAATGTTTGAGTATTTAGAATTTTCTTTTACATATCTCTCGTCACCAATAAAAAAATCAATTTTTTTCCATGGTATGTTTTTATTTTTAGCAAGATGTCTATAAAGCTTAATTGGGCTCTTTCCACCAGTAAGCACAAAAGAAAATCTGCTTCTTCTTTTGAACTTTTTGTTTAATTTGCCGCAAAATAATCTTATGAATTTTTCTATTAAAAAATTTTCGTTATTTTCTTGAATTATTTTTGTAAATTTAGCCATTTTTTAACTAACAGGTACATTCAAACTTGGTTTTTTTACTTGTATACCTTATATAGACCTTAGGTTGAACATGAAAAAATGGACATTAAATAGTTGGAGAAATTATCCAGTTAAGCATATTCCCGAGTATGAGGACGAAAAGAAACTTAATATGGTTTTGAAAAAAGTAAGTTCTTTTCCACCATTGGTATTTGCTGGAGAAACTATATCTTTAAAAAAATCACTTGCACAAGTGGCTGAAGGTAAAGCTTTTCTTTTACAAGCTGGAGATTGTGCTGAAAGTTTTGCTGAGTTTCACCCTGATAATATTAGAGACACTTTTAAAGTTATTTTACAGATGGCTCTAATTTTAACTTTTTCTGCTGCTTTGCCGGTAGTCAAAGTAGGAAGAATAGCTGGACAATTTTCTAAACCAAGAAGCTCACCCATAGAAATTAAAGATGGAAAAGAACTTCCAGCATACTTAGGAGACAACATAAACGGAATTGAATTTAGTGAAAAAGCTAGAAAGCCTGATCCAATGAGGTTATTTAAAGCTTATTCACAATCAGCTTCAACTTTGAATTTGCTGCGAGCTTTTTCACAAGGAGGTTACGCTGATTTGAGGAAAGTTCATTTATGGAATTTAGGTTTTGTAAATAAAAGTCCTCAAGGAAAAAAATTTAAAGAGATTGAAGATAAAATAAGTGACGCACTATCTTTCATGGAAGCTTGCGGAATCAATCCAGAAAGTAATAGAAGGTTAAGAACGGTAAATTTTTATACTTCTCATGAAGCTTTACTCTTACCATTCGAGCAAGCTATGACTAGAATTGACTCTACTTCAGGAGAATATCATGACACTTCAGCACATTTTGTTTGGATTGGTGATCGAACAAGACAGACGAACGGTGGCCATGTTGAATTTTGCAAGGGGATCAAAAACCCGCTTGGTATAAAATGCGGACCAACTTTAAAAGATTCAGAATTAATTAAACTTTGCAATATTTTAAATTCTAATAATGAGCCAGGTAGAATAACTCTTATATCTAGATTTGGAGCAAATAATGTTGAAAAATTTTTACCTAAATTAATTAGGGCAATCAAGAAAGAAGGTCTAAATGTTGTTTGGTCATGTGATCCTATGCACGGAAATACAATTAAATCTGCCAATGGATTTAAAACCAGACCTTTTAATAATATTTTTAAAGAAGTAAAAAGAGTATTAGCTGTTCATCAAGCAGAAGGAAGTTACGCAGGTGGTTTACATATAGAGATGACAGGTCAAAACGTTACAGAATGCATTGGTGGTGCACAAAAAATATCCGAAAAGGATTTATCGCATAGATATCACACCCATTGTGATCCGAGACTTAATGCAAATCAAGCATTAGAACTAGCTTTCTTAATTTCAGACGAGATTAAGAAAAACTCTCAATATTCAAAGAATATTATTCAAGCAGCATCTTAATAATTGAATTTTAATTATTAAGATCTATTTTAACAAAAGGATATTAATATTATGCAAACATCAGAAATGGTTGAATACATAAAAAGCTGGATAAGCGATTATTGCAAATCTATGCTAAAAGAGCCCGATGCTTTAGTGATAGGTATTTCTGGAGGAATTGACTCTTCAGTAACAAGTACGCTTTGTGCACTTACTGGAAAAAAAACTATTGTACTTTCTATGCCTATAAAGCAAATAAAAGAACAGCACAATTTAAGTTTAAAACATCAAGAATGGCTTAAAAATAAATTTAAAAATGTAGAAAGTTATTTAATTGATTTAGATAATGTTTTTAAATCTTTTAAAACTTCATTGACTCAATTTGATAATGAGCATGGTATGGCAAATTCCAGAGCTAGACTAAGAATGACGACACTTTATCAGACAGCTGCTTCAAACAATGGGATAGTAGTAGGCACAGGTAACAAAGTTGAAGATTTTGGTGTTGGCTTTTACACCAAATATGGAGATGGCGGTGTTGATATATCACCTATTGCAGATTGCACTAAATCCCAAATATGGGAAATGGGCAAATACTTAGGAGTACTAGAAGAAATTGTTAAAGCCCAACCCACTGATGGTTTGTGGGATGATGGAAGAACAGATGTTAGGCAACTAGGTATGACTTATGAAGAATTAGAAAAAGCAATGAAAAATCCAAACAGCTCTGGATATAAAAAGTACTTAGAAATTAGAAAAAAGAATTTGCATAAAATGAATCCTATTCCTATTTGCAAAATGAAAAATGACTAAAAATTTAAATCTCTTTAATACCTTATCGAGAAAAAAAGAAAAATTTATGCCGATAGATTATAATAAAATTGGCATGTATGTTTGCGGTCCAACAGTTTATGATTTTCCACATATTGGTAATGCTAGGCCGCTAGTGGTTTTTGATGTCCTATATAGACTTTTATTGAAAGTATATGGCAAAAATAAAATTACTTACGTTAGAAATATTACGGATGTTGATGATAAAATAATTGAGTCATCTAAAAAGAATAAACAAACAATTAAAGAATTAACTAAAACTATTACAACTAGTTTTTACGAAGACTGTAAATATTTAAATTGCTTAAAACCAAACTTTGAACCTAAAGCAACTGAACATATTCAAGAAATGGTTAGTATGATTACGAATTTGATAAAAAACAAACATGCTTATGAAAACAAAAAACATGTTTATTTTTCTGTATCTTCTTTTAAAGATTATGGAAAATTGTCAAATAAAAAATCAGATGAACTGGTTGCTGGTTCAAGAGTGGAAGTTTCAAAATTTAAAAAAGATCCACTTGATTTTGTTCTTTGGAAGCCTTCTGAATTGAATGATCCAGGCTGGGATTCTCCTTGGGGAAGAGGGCGTCCTGGTTGGCATTTAGAATGTTCCGTTATGAGTGAAAAGTTCTTGGGCAAAAAATTCGATATTCATGGCGGAGGACTTGATCTTGTTTTTCCTCATCATGAAAATGAAATTGCCCAATCTCGTTGCGCAAATCGTACAGATAATTTTGCAAATTATTGGATACACAATGGTTATGTTACCTTTGCTAAAGAAAAAATGTCAAAATCTATTGGTAATATTGTAACTGTTAAGAAATTGAGAGAAACAGTGAATGGACAAGTTGTAAGATTAGCTCTTTTGAGCTCCCATTATAAGCAACCATTAGAATGGAGTGAAAAATTAATTACTGAAAGTGAAAACACATTGGATAAATGGTATAGCCAATTTGATGAAACAATTTCAGAAGAATTGCCAGATGAT